>JAZUOR010000204.1:0-2748 GCA_045604745.1 Acutalibacteraceae bacterium
CCGCTGTCGGCAAGCTGCTGTTCCAGCTCATAAAGCCTGAAATCCGATTCATACACCCGACCCGCGGTGTAGACGAAGGTGCTGCGCTCCACCGCCTCGATGTAGATTATCTCGTTGAGGTCGAGCAGGTGCACCGAATCCTCGTATCTGACCGTCAGCTGACGGTCGAGTATGCGCAGGGTCGCCAGCAGCTTTTCGATCTCCGGAGTGAGTGAACTGCAGGACACGGTTATCTCCGTATCGGTTTTATCCGGGATAAGATCAATGGTTATTTTCATATCACTCAAGTCCCTTTCTTCTGTACGCAACAATAAACGCTACGGCTGCTGCAACGAAACTGCATGCAAACACGATAATACATTCCGTGCTCATTATATCACCATCGGGCTGCGAGAGAAAGAGTTTGATCTGATATGTGTAACAAAATCTTGCTATTTTTTCGATGGTGCTGTTGAACATGGCGATCATGGGCAGGAAGGCAAACACCGACATCAGCGGAACGCTTATGGATGTCGCAGCCATCTGACCGGAGGCAAGCAGGCCGATGGTTGCACCCAGCAGAATCGCGACTATAAATCCGGCTGCCATCACCAGCATGAATCTGAAAAGTGCCGCATTTGAGTAGTCAGCACACAGACCGATCACCAGCGAGCCTGCCATGCACAGCAGCCAGACATAGCTGCCAACGCCCAGCAGATATTCGTGGGGCTTTACATTGGCCATCATAAGCACACGCAGGGTGTTTTTTTCTTTCTCTTCGGCAATTATGGCGGAGGTCACCACCAGCGGTGCCATGCCTACATGCATGATAGCATAAAGCTCGGCAAAAAAGTTCACGGGCATATTATCGAGCTTGATGGTGTTCTGCATCAGAAGCGTCATGACAGGAAACATGATGAACTGAATCAGAACGCTTTTGTTCTTCAGTGTGTCCTTGAGCTGTCTTACGAAAATCGCGGATATGTTTTTCATCATTATTTCTCCTCTCAGTCCTCAAAGCCTCTGCCGGTCAGTTCGATAAACACCGATTCAAGATTCGGTTCGGTGGAGTGTATGGTTTCCAGCGTTCCGTCGGAAATGTACTGCGCTATCTGTGCGGAGGATGCCGGTGTGTTCTCGCAGACGACCTCTCTGCCGTCTCTGAGATGCACATTGAGCCGCTTGAGCCGGTCGTATCTGCGGCATATCTCCGACGGCTCGCCGTACTCGACTATCACGCCGCTATGGAGCAGGGCGGTGTGATCGCACAGTTCTGCGGCCTCGGCCATGTTGTGGGTGGTGAGGAATATAGTGCAGCCCTCTTCCTTTTTGGCAAGGATCATTCCGTGAATGGCTTTGGTCATGGCTGGATCAAGCCCGCTGGTAGGCTCATCGAGGAAGATGATGTCAGGCGAGGTCATGAACGCTCTTGCCAGCTGCAGGCGGCTGCGCATGCCCTTGGAAAGATCCTTTGCCGCGGTCTTTGCGGCGGACTCAAGCCCGACCTGCGCCAGAGCCTTGTCTGCGGTACTTTTTGGAACGCCGTAAATCTTTGCAAACAGCCGCAGGTTTTCACGGCAGGACATGCGCTCATATACGCCGAAGTTGTCCATCATGATGCCCAGGCGGTTGCGATCGGCTCCGTTCATGCTATTGGCTTCCTTGCCGAGGACAACTGCGCTGCCGCCGTAGCTTTCGGTCTGTCCGGTGAGTATCTTTATCAGAGTGGTCTTGCCTGCGCCTGAAGGACCAAGCAGGCCGAATATCTCACCCTTGGCAATACTGAGGTCGATTCCGCTGAGGACCTCTTTTTTGCCAAAGCACTTAGTAACTTTTTCGGTTCTTATCGCTTGCATTTTCTCTGCCTCCTTTGTGATTACGGGCAGAGTGTAACACGGCAAAAATCCGCTTTCAATAGCCTGCGACATGACTTGCCGTGCAGGGCACATAAGTTGCCGGAATGATGGTAATGTGTATGATTCGTGGGCATCAGACACCGCTTTTACAATAGCTATTTGTTTGATTGTATGGTAAAATCAGTTCAACTATTTCCGGAGGAGTCTTTTGATGAACAAAACCGGTCCACATTCTATTTCATATGACGGAAGAACATTTATCCCTCATGAAAACACAGAGAACGGGGAAGTTGACGGAAGCACAATGTTTTTCTACCACCAGAAAGAGGATGTGCTAAGGGCAGATTATTAGGACGGAGAAATTGTCAGAGGTCATCTGCTTGGAACCGTAGCCGAGACCGGTGAGCTTGATTTTTACTATCAGCACGTAAATACACAAAATCAGATACGGGTTGGCGTATGCCATAGTATCCCAAAGGTTTTGCCAAACGGTAAAATTGAACTTGCTGAAAGCTGGCAATGGTTAAACGGTGATAATTCCCAAGGCAGTTCCATTCTTGTTGAGGTTTAACTGTGTGTCAGTATGGTATGAGACAATAGAAAAGTAAAGCCTCCATCAGAACCGCCTGCTCAGCCTGTGGCTCTGAATTTTACTATATATAAAGAACAACGCAAACGAGCTTACGAAGACTCGTTTGCGTTGTTTTTAGATGTTTTCCTGTCAGGACTATGAATTTATTTGCTCCACCGGCGCATCAATGCGTCTGCTGCAAACTTACCGCTGGCGGCAGCTGTCGGCAGACCGCCGTTGGTGGTGACCCACTGGCTGCAGACAAACACATTGCTCAGCTTTTTGATGGTGTTTCTGGCCGTCAGGCTCTTTGCTCCTGCACGCTCAAAGAAACTCATATAT
>JAZUOR010000205.1:0-3598 GCA_045604745.1 Acutalibacteraceae bacterium
ACTGCCACGATTGAGCCGGGAGTACGACCTATCATTTCCTTGGCCTGACTTCCGACGGCAAGCACTGTATCGCTGCGCACATCCACCGCCACGACAGACGCCTCGCGCATGACGATACCCTTACCTTTTATGTAAACAAGCGTATTTGCTGTACCGAGATCTATACCGATGTCCTTGGTAAAGAAATTCATTGATTTTCTTCTCCTTTCGCGCCCAGGTCCTCATTTATTCAGTAAATATCATATATAAGCAGTAGATTTCTATTCTATTATTATAATCCCATCTGTGATTATTCTCAATATTTAATTATTTGTCTCAGACAAAATTAACGTGAAGTTCACAAAATCACTTTTCGTAAAAAACTGTCAGATGCGGAAACCGCATGCGCGCAGCTGGCGTATAAGCAGACCTACCGGCAGACCGAGGATATTATTGTAATCACCGTTGATGCGCTCTACCAGCATGGATCCCATGCGCGTGATGTCGTAAGCACCGGGACGCGACCAGAATTCGTTGTACTTGAGGTACTCGTCAATCTCTCGTTCGGAGAGCTCGAAAAATGTAACAATGGTGCGGTCGGAAAAGCTGGTCTCGATGTAATCGCTGCAGATATGGATTCCGGTAAAAACATCATGCTGCTTGCCGGAAAGACGGCGAAGCATACGCCGGGCATCCTCCTCGTCTCTGGGCTGACCGAAAATCTCATCATCAACCTGCACGATAGTGTCAACGCCCAGTATGATCTCACCGTCATTATTGTGATCCCACACCGACAGCGCCTTCTGAGCGGCAAGCGAACGTGCCACCTCAGCTGCGGGAAGCCGGCGACCTGTGACAACCGTTTCATCGATCTGCGGAGCACGAACCTGAAAATCAAAGCTTCCGGCACGCTTGAGCAGCGCGGCGCGGAATGGAGATGTAGAGGCAAGAATCATTTTAATCACAGCTGCATTCCTCCTGTTGTTTAGGATGTCTGCTCGTCATAAAGCAGCTTGAAAATATATGCATTGCACCAGTTATCATCAGTAAAAGAGCTGTATTTATAGGTGTCGATGACATAGTCAGAACCCTTTTCACGCAACTCTCTGTTGACTGTATCAATCGCGGAAAGGGTAGCACTGTTGAACCAGTTTTCCAGAACGGCAACGTCCTGATAATTCTCAGGGAAAACAAGATAGCAGATATCCTGTTTCATCAGCGCACATAACCTGATGGCGCGGGTCACGTGTTCAGCCTCACTATCATTCAGATGGCTGATATATATTGCGTTTCTGCGGTAGTAATTTCCATCGACAGCAGTGCATGCCGGAAGGTCAAAATTATAGAAATTCTGGGCATCTTCACCCTGTCCCTCAACCATTGATTCGGTCAGCATGGAATAATCCGGCGATATCTCATGGTTCGAGGTAATGTCTGCATCGGTCAGATTGAAATAATTATGGGAAAGCATTCCATAGGCACTGAATTCCGTGGGATCATTCCAGGTGATATCCAGATGATACCAGCTGCCGTCTATGGAAACCAGATTCCACATGTGGCCCTCTTCCCTGCAGATTCCCTTTACGGTCATGCAGGAAATCCCGACGCGATTAAGAAGCAGCTTGACGGTGCGGGCGTAGCCTGTGCATATGGCACGTCCGTTGACCAGAGTTCCATATACGTTGGCAGACGGATCATTGTGAGATACATCCGCAGCAGCTTCTTCATCGTACTGCACATCACGGACAACGCTGTCATGAATTATCATTTCACGATCATATTCATTGAGACCGGATTTGATCTGCCGCATTATCAGAGAAACCTTCTCGGCAAGTGCGGCTGCACGCGGAGCTATGTCCTCAGCAGACATGGAGCTGAAAAGGATTATATATAATCCGTCATGAGCGTTGCGCCCAAGTGTATATCCGCCGTTGAGCCAGAAAGCCTCAGGATGATCTGCAAGCACAGCCTCTTTGACCTTGAAGATCTGCACTGAAGAAAGCGAAGGTATAAGCGCACGGCTCAGCTGATATGTGCCTTCTTCCTCGCCCGGAAGATCAGTAACGCGAAATACGCTCTGTTCAATGCTCAGGTAGGCCTGACGCTCTTCGTCAGACCTGAGAGACGCAAATGCAGTCTTATCCTCTACAGCGGCATATCCCGGATGACGCGGAAGAGTGACAGAAACCTCAGTGTAAGGAGCATCCTCCTCGCCGAACAAGTCTGCATAAAAGGAGGAAAACACCTGCGAAAGAGGAGCACCGTTCTGTATGTCGGCAATGGCAGCACAACCACACAGCTGCACCGCTGCTGCAACCGTAAGCAGTATTGCAGACAGCCTGATTATTTTTCTGTGCCTCATCGTGCGACCTCCGTGATCCTGCTATTCTACTCCGCGATAGTATAATCCGCGGGTTACCGGGCCGTTGACCGCCCCGCCGCGTCCATAAGAACCGAGCACTTCTTTTACTGTGTCGATGTCCTCGGTGGTAAATCTCATTATGTGATGATCGGTGTTGCTGAATTCTCTTACACGACCGGTCATGTCGAGCGGAACACAGTTATAAACTTCAGTGCATCCCATACGGCATTGCACGGAAAAGCTGTTTCCTTTACGGTCGGTAATCGCGCAGCCATCAGGTTTGCCGGGGCATCCCGACAGAGCCGCCGGACAATTGCGCGTGAGCATAAGCGGCAGATATCCGTATACGATAACTCCGCGAGGAATATTGCCGCCAAGCGAAGCTATGCGTCCGAGAGTAAGCTCAAAGCTGACCTCACAGCCGGAAAGACCGAACCGTTCGATCTGCAGGAGCGAATATGTGTTGGTGATATTAAGACCAAAACCGCCGTAGGGCAGCATGCCGGCAGACAACACCGGCTCAATAAGGCCGATGTTATGTATCATGCACACCTTGATGCCCAGCTCCGCCGCACAGGCAAGCTTCTCTCTGATGCGCTGTTCGTTTCCGAACAATCCGCGCGGTGCTTCTGTGCACACCTCTGCAGAACATCTGTCAATGAGCCCACGCAGCCTATCTACGGGACTCTCAAGGGGCACATATACTCTGGTGATATATTCGGGCAGCACATCGGGAATCTGATCTATGTCAGAAAATACTGCATGCACCTCAGGTTTAACTGATGTGTGAACGTCAATTTCAGGCAGCTGCCAGTTACAGCTGACAGGAGAAGCAAGCCTTCTCTGACGGCTCAGTTCCGCAACCGCGTCACGGCGCATGGCATTGATCGCTGACGCCGGAAGAAACAGTCCGTCATCAATATCACAGCTTATCCTGCCGGGAAGGAATGCCGAACCACCGGTCTTGCTCAACCGGGGAACAAGCTGCTCCGGCGTAATGCCGGCGCCATCGCTTTCCAGCGGCAGCTGACCGTATACTGTGGCCGTGTTGCCGTCACTGTCCGTGGCAGAAAGAACAGCAGGACTGTCTTTGTGCACGAAAAGATTCATGTCCAGCAGCACTCTGCCGCGCTCATTTTTATAGAGCTGATGGAGCGAAGAGAACACGGAATTATCGGCGGCGGTCACATCATCCTTTGTGCGGTGACCGAACATAACCGCGCCGCGCTTCGCTGTAAAATAACCGTCGGTAAATCC
>JAZUOR010000206.1:0-2590 GCA_045604745.1 Acutalibacteraceae bacterium
ATCACCTTTGGAGGTTTTTCGACAGTCTGAACCCGGGTGCCGTTCCAACGCGGCAGCCGGGTTTTTGTTTTATCTTTCCTGTGCTTCAGCATAGGGTATGTCAAAGGCTCCGGAATAAATGCGCACCGAAGCGATGTCACCGATCTCCACCCTGCCGAAGTGCTTTTCGCCGATTCTCAGCTCGTACTCCTCGCCACTCGGCACTGTCACGGTGATGTAGTGGTCGTTGTCGTCCGATTCGCGCATGTGGGTGATTATGCCCTGCTCCACCGTATGCTGTCCGCTGTCCAGCAGAAAGTTGAGCTGACCCACTGCACCCAGCGAATAATACAGCAGCACAAAGCCAAGGGCGAGGATGATGGCCTTCTGCGTCTTCCATTCCTTTGAAAGGAGCAGAAACAGCGCCATAAGCAAGACAAAGGCCGCGGCGCAGACCCAAAACATCTTCCCGCCGTCAATGAAGTTGAAATCAATCAATGTGCGCAGCGCAGGCACGATGCCTGCAAGCACGGCATGAAGCATAAGGGATATCTTCCCGCTTTCCTTTTCTCCCATGGTAAGCTCCTTCGGGAAGCAGAAATACAGTGCCAGCAGCACAGGGAAAGCTGCGATGGACAGCACGGAGAAAAGAGCGTAGGGCACATTGAGAAACAGCCACGCCAGATTTACGGCTCCCAGATACACCCCGAAGCATATTTTAACCACGTTCAGTATTCTGAGCCGCTTTTCATCGGGCGCAGGCCGGTCAACATCGCTCTGCTGCTCTTCGGAGGCAAAGCCCTTTTCAATCACCTGTACGCCGCCCGGCACAACGCTCTTCCAGAACGCGGCGTAGTCCTCTGGGCTCATTGTTATCATCGAGCTTAACCGATAGCTCTTTGACCGGGTTTTCACCACCGCCATGCAGCTCGTCCAGCCGGCAGACAGTGCTGTCAGTCTGACCGAACGGATATCCGCTGTGCTTATGGAAAAATCCTTTTCTCCCAGCGGACGCAGCGGCTGATCACCGGTCTGCAGCAGGTCAACATCAACGCCCCTGAGCTCGCCGCCCACGCGGTACGCCCGCAGCTCCCTGCCGTCAGGAATGAGCTGGAACAGACGCCCTGTGGTCGGCTGGTCAACGATAATGAGCGAGGAATATTTTTCCAGCTCCTGCTGTTCTTCCACGGTCAGCTCTGCGAGTTCCTCCTCCGGCTCCTCTTCCGGCTCCGGAGGGCTTTTTTTCTTTGAATTGTTCACCGCAAGCCAGATGAACAGCGCCGCCAGACCGGCAACGATGGTGTATCTGTTCCACGGTTCTGGCAGAACCTCCGGCACGGAAAGCAGAAGGATCGCCAGCACACATATCAAGCCGTACAGGAAGCCTCTCCTGCCGAATATCCCGCCCAGTCCGGAGGCTCCCATGCCGAAGACGACGAGCATGTACAGCATGCGCTGCCACATCTGCGACTGCGGACCGGTCAGAGTTCCGTCCAGAATTATGCCCAGCACCACCGCCAGCGCGATCATGCACACGCCGGTCACTATCCGGATGATGGTTGTTTTTTTCATGCCGCTCCTCTCCTTTGACAGCATATGAATCTGTGAAGAAATCAGAATGGCCCCGCATGAACGGTAGCTGCCGGACATGCGGGGCTCGCTTATTTTACAGGGTAAAGGTGGCGATGATTCTGCCGATGCGGGTGATGTCGCAGCCGCCGGAGAACTCAAAGGTGATCTTGTCCTCAAGACCGCTGAAATACAGCTGAAGCTCTGCGTCAAGATCCATGACGCCGGCCGTCTCGATGGAGAAGAGGTTGATCTTTCTGTAGGGCAGGGTGGTGAAGTCCTGCTTTGCGCCGGTGGCACCCTGAACGTTGACGGCGATGATGCGCAGGTCGGTAAAGACCACATAGTCGCGCATGGCCTTGTAGGTGCCGATGATCTGCTCCTCAGGCAGCAGCAGGGCAATGAGTCCGTCGCCCACGGCGCTGTTGTCAACTCTCTTGAGCTTGAAAAGGGAACCGTTCTTGAAATCAATCATGATTATATCCTCCTGAATATTCGATGAATATGTATCCGGCATTTGCCGCCGGTTTGCTTTGCTTTTTTCCTGTCGGGAATCAGTATCATTCTCCGATATAGAGCTTGTGGAAATTGTACTGGGCGGTGTCCTCGGTTATGGGTGCCATGGTGTAGCCCTGTGCGATGATGTAATCAAGGGCCTGAGGCAGGGCATCCACCGACCATTTGCGGGGATGGAAGAGCACGATATCCCGGTCATGGGTGAGGTAGGTTTTGAAATATCCGAGGCAGCCGTCCACCGAATGATAGTAGTAATCGTGGAATTCGGTGGTCCAGTCGAAGGCCTTGTAGCCTCTGTACTGGATATACTCCAGTATCTTTTTGTAGTTCCGGTGACCCTTGCTGCCGGTGGGGAAACGAATGAGATTGTCAATGCTGTCGCAGCCGGTGGCCTCCATGATGAACTGGCGGCATTTTTCCATGTTCTGCAGGAAGTATTCGCCGTCGGCATAGCTGGTGTAGTGCTTGTAGCCGTGGAGAGCAAAGGTGTGTCCGCGCCTGTATATCTCCGCATACTGCTCTTTTT
>JAZUOR010000207.1:0-2124 GCA_045604745.1 Acutalibacteraceae bacterium
TCATACAGTGTGCCCAGCGTTGTACCTCTGAGCACCACCGTGGGGTAGATGCGCACGGTGGCCGGAGACAGCGCCGCCAGTCTGCGTGCCGTTTCCAGCGCTCCTTCGTCAGTGTCGCCGTACAGACCGGTCATCATCTGCAGCCCCAGCTCGATTCCGCAGGCACGGATAAGCCGTGACGCCTCCTCCACCTGTGCGGCGGAGTGTCCCCGTTCGTTGAGCTCAAGCACTCGGTCGTCCATGCTCTGCGCTCCCAGCTCGATGGCAGTGACACCGTACTTTCCGAGCAGCGAGAGCACGTCATGGTCAATGCAGTCGGGGCGCGTGGAGCAGCGGATACCGCTTATGCTCCTGCCGATGAACGGCTGTGCCGCTGCCAGCAGGGATATCATATAATCCCGGTCAATGGCAGTGAAGCTGCCGCCGAAAAAGGCAAGCTCCCGTCCCTCCGGCGAGCCGTTTTTTTGCCTCAGACGCTCAAGATCGGCTGCAAGTGTGGCAGATACCTCCTCCGGCGAAGGCTGTGCGCTGCTGCCGGATATGGTTCGCTGGTTGCAGAACGAGCATGTATGAGGACAGCCGTTGTGGGGCACAAAGACGGCAATGTTTGCGTGTCTTGTTCCGGTGGCTGCCATTTTCAATAACCCATCAGTTCAAGGGCGGCGCGGGCGGCCTGCTGTTCGGCCTCCTTTTTGCTGCGTCCTCCGCCTTTGCCGATGACGTTGCTGTTAAGATGCACCTCGGCCACGAAATGCTTGTTGTGATCCGGGCCGCTCTCACCCACCAGGACATACTCCAGCCGCTCGCCTTCGTTCTGCTGGACAATCTCCTGAAGGGTGGTTTTGTAGTCGGCAGTGCGGCGCACCGCCGGATGCTCAATCTCGTTCTTGGTGAATCTGAGTACAAATCTGCGCGCTTCCTCCATGCCGCCGTCAAGATAGATGGCTGCAATGACTGCTTCAAAGGCATCGGCAAGGATGGACGGACGGTCATTGCCGCCGCTGTTCTGTTCGCCCTTGCCCAGCAGGAGCTTCTGTCCAAGACCTATCTGACGGGCATAGCATGCCAGTGTGGACTCGCACACAAGAGAGGCTCTGAGCTTGGTCAGGTCGCCCTCGGTCTTGTCGCCGTAGAGATGGAATATGTAATCGGCAACCACGATGCTCAGCACCGCGTCGCCCAGAAACTCCAGCCGCTCGTTGTCCTTGCCCTTATGCAGCTCATTTGCATAGGATGAATGAGTCAGCGCCGTGCGGATAAGACTTTTATCCTTGAAGGTATAACCGATACGCTGTTCGATCTCCTGCACAGGTGTTTCTCCTTTCGGGATTTTTCCTTTTTTCTGAGCCGCAGCTGCACCGGCGGCTTTCACGCCGGTGCGGCTGCGGACTGTTGTAGGTTATGTACTATCTGATGGATTCGGCAATGGCTTCTGTAACGCCGGCGGCAACGAAAGCCTTGACCTGACCGATGGCGTTGCACATGGTGATCGCCTTGCTGCTGCCATGCGCCTTAAACACGGGCTTTACAACACCGAGGAAAGGTGCACCGCCCTGCTCGTTGTGATCCATCTCCTTCGCCATTGCCTTCATGTCCTTTTTGATGACCGCGGCGGCGAGCTTGTTCTTGAGGGAGCAGGTGAGGATGCCCTTGATTTTCTTGATGAGAGCCCCTGCAACGCCCTCATACAGCTTGAGGATGACGTTGCCGGTGAAACCGTCGGCAACCACCACGTCGCACACGTCGTAGGGGATATCGCGGGCCTCGATGTTGCCGATGAAGTTGAGTCCGGATTCCTGCATCAGCGGGAAGGTCTCGGTGCGCAGAGCGTCGCCCTTGGTATCCTCGGTGCCAACATTGGCAAGACCGACTCTGGGGTTTTCGATGCCCAGCACCTTTTCGGCGTAGATGGAGGCCATCTTGCCGAACTGCACCAGCATTTCCGGACGGCAGTCGGCGTTGGCACCGCTGTCGCACAGGATGAACTTACCCTCCATCTTGGGAATTACGGGAGCCAGAGCCGGACGCTTGATGCCCTTGATGCGTCCAACGATGGTGGTGGCTCCAAAGAGGGTAGCGCCGGTGTTGCCTGCGCCTACAAAGCCGTCACCCTTGCCCTCGGAC
>JAZUOR010000208.1:0-4025 GCA_045604745.1 Acutalibacteraceae bacterium
AACGGTATCAAGACAGGGTACACTGATGCAGCGGGCTTCTGCCTTGTGAGCCACGTGGAACGGGACGGCGTAAGCCTTGTATGCTGTACGTTGGGAATGTACTCTTACTGGGCTTATCATGAGGAGCTCTACGAATATGCTTTCAGTAAATATGTAAAGCTGCAGGCGGAACCGAATGTATCGGATATCAACCTTAAAGTTATCGGAGGAGAGCAGCAGACGGTTGATGTGTACTGTTATGTTGACGGCGATTTCTCCGTTCACGAAAATCAGGTCGACGGAGTCTATTCCAGGACATTTGTCAACAATTTTGATTATGCGCCCATAACCAAGGATCAGGTGGTGGGACACATCACATATTATTACGGAACCTCCGAGCTGGCGACATATTCACTGCGTGCATCGCAGAATGTTGCATGCATAACAAGCGACTGGCTTTCGGCATACATTGATGCAATAAAGTACGATATGATGGCTGCAGAAAAGAGCGGCTGACAAGTGGAAAGGAAAAGAGCGTTACATGGCGGATAATACAGTTAGACTTCAGAAGTATATGGCTGACAACGGCATTGCCTCACGGCGTAAGTCGGAGGAATTGATCGCTGCCGGTAAGGTCAGAGTAAATGGACGCGTTGCTTCCATAGGCGACAAGGTCAACCCGAAGACAGACAAGGTTACGGTCAGCGGGCGTAAGGTTTCGCTTAGTAAAGAAAAAGTTTACATAATGGTGCACAAGCCGCGTGGATATGTTACGACCATGTCGGACGAAATGGACAGAAAGTGCGTGGCTGAGCTGGTGCAGGATGTTTCTGCCCGTGTGTTTCCGGTCGGACGGCTGGACAGGGACAGCGAAGGTCTGCTGCTCATGACCAATGACGGCGATTTTGCAAATGCTGTTTCCCATCCAAGAACTCATGTTTCAAAGACTTATCGTGTTACTGTAAAGGGGCGTGTTTCTGAGGAGGCTCAGGCGCACCTTTCCGCTGGGCTGATGCTGGATGGCAGAATGACCGCGCCCGCTGATGTTCATACCCACTCTCTTGCTGAGGACCGCACAACACTTGAGATAACGCTCTATGAGGGGCGCAACCGGCAGATACGCCGTATGTGTGAACAGCTGGGTATTGAGGTACTGCGCCTCAAGCGCATTGCTATCGGACGGGTGAAGCTGGGCGGCCTCAAATGCGGTGACTGGCGCAATCTCAACGAAAACGAGCTCAGCTCCATTAAGGCACTGGTAAAATCAGCGTCCGGCGGCGAGCAGAAATAGTAATGATTGACTGGCTTTTGTCTTTTGCGCGGCTGTGCGCGGGAGACAAAAGCTTTATGTCTTGAAGAAAGGGTTATTTTTATGATCGAAGTGCATGTAGTCGAAGATAAATCGAAAGCAGAAAAAATAATTGCCGAAAACAACTTTACTGCCGGCAGCGCTGTACTTGCGGCAAGTGAAAACGGTGAAGAGGCGGCATATATAGCGCTTTGCATGTGTTATTCTCCGGAAGAGGCTGCAGTCAGCATAAACGGCATGAGCTGCCCGGATGCCGACCTTGGCGAAATGCTGGTACGGGCTGCGGTGTCCTACGGAGAACGCAGAGGCGCCGAGACAGCGTATGCCTCAGCGGAAGCTTACGGCAAAACCGATGGTTCCGATTGCCGCTATACCGCTATGCTCAGATCGGGGCTTCGTCTTAATGACGGTGTTATGAGTGTGCCGGTCAGCAATGTTGTTCATATGTGCAGAAACTGCGCCGGGTCGGACAAATAAGTCTTGTTATAATTTACCTTTTGGTATATAATTAAACAATAAGCAATTTTAACGTTTAACGAGGTAAAGCCATGATTAAGAGCATGACCGGATATGGTCGCTGCCAGCAGACCATTGAGGGTAAGGACATCACTGTCGAAATCAAATCGGTAAATCACCGTTTTTTTGAGTTTTCCGCACGAACAAGCCGTGGCTATGGCTTTCTTGAGGATAAGCTGAAGAGTTTTGTGCAGTCTCAGGTGTCACGCGGTAAGATTGACATGTACGTGTCGGTGGTGGCTCTGGATGACGGAACGACCGTGGTTGAGGTCAACAAGTCTCTTGCCGGCGGCTATATCGAAGCACTGCGGGCCCTTTCCGAAGAGTACGGACTTACAGACGATGTCACCGTGTCAACCATTGCGCGCTACAATGATATTTTCACTGTTCGCCGTGCACCGGAGGATGAAGATGCCGTGTGGAACGCAGTGAAAACCGTTGCTCAGGGTGCGGTTGACAGCTTCATAGCCATGCGTGAGCTTGAAGGAGCTAAGCTTAAAGCCGATGTTGAGCAGCGTGCGGACACAATCATTTCCGCAGTGGAAGCGGTTGAAAAGGCATCTCCGGAAACGCTGGCTGCCTATCGTGAACGCCTCAGCAACAAAATCTCCGAGCTGCTTGGTGACCGTTCGGTGGACGAGCAGCGTCTGATAACTGAATGTGCCATATTTGCCGACCGTATTGCTGTTGACGAGGAAACAGTACGTCTGCGCAGCCATATTGAACAGCTCCGTGCCGTTCTCAATTCGGGAGAGCCTGCCGGACGCAAGCTGGATTTTATTGTTCAGGAGATCAATCGGGAGACCAATACCATCGGCTCCAAGTCTCAGAACACTTCCATTGCACATACAGTTGTGGCGATGAAGGCAGAAATCGAAAAAATACGCGAGCAGATTCAGAACATAGAATAGAACGCAGCGTGCATCTGAGCTGCAGAACGTGAAAGTGAGGTTTCTTCGTGGAACTCATAGATATAGGCTTTGGCAACATGGTATCGGCCGAAAGACTCATCGCCATTGTCAATCCCGATTCGGCACCGGTCAAGCGTATCGTTCAGGATGCCCGCGACCGCAATATGCTTATTGATGCGACCTATGGCCGCCGGACCAAAGTGGTCATGGTGGCGGACAGCGGACATGTGATACTGTCTGCGGTTGCTGTTGGTGCTGACATGAAGCAGATATCCGGCGAGGATAAATCCTGACCGATATTCTGCCAGTGTGTTATTTTATAGAAGGGAATCTTTGATTATGAACGACAAAGGTATTCTTGCGATAGTATCCGGACCGTCCGCTGCCGGCAAAGGCACAGTGGTCAAGCGGGCAATGAACATAGCAAACGAGATAGGGCAGGACGTGAATCTGTCCATTTCCATGACAACACGTGGAATAAAAAAAGACGAAGAAGAGGGAGTCACCTACTACTACGTCACCCGCGAGCGCTTTGAGGAAGCCATAGCCAATGACGAGCTTATTGAGTATAACTGCTATAATGGCAATTATTACGGTACGCCGAAAAAAGCTATCGCAGATCGCATTGACCGGGGAAGCAGTGTGGTTCTGGAGATAGACGTTAACGGTGCAGATCAGGTGGTAAGGCTGTTTCCCGATGCGGTTCGGATATTCGTTATGCCGCCATCTATGAATGAGCTGGAGAACCGCATACGTCATCGCGGACGTGATACCGAAGAGGAAATCGAGCAGCGTCTGGCAAAGGCACGCGAGGAGATTCCAAGAGCAGCTGATTACGACTACATCATCATAAACGATATCATTGAGGAGGCTGCGGGAGATCTGCTTAACACCATTGTTGCAGAGAAGAATCGCGCTTCCAGAAGAAAATGGATAATTGACGAGGTTATGGGACAGTAAGTCCCGCCTGCTCAGATAAAGGAGAAGAAAAAATGGCAATCACAATCAAAAAGAACATCGACGAAGTATTTGCAATGTGCGACAATCGCTATGCGCTGGTCAACACCGTTGCCACCCGTGCCCGCGAGATCGCCGAGGACGCAGACAAGCGTCACGAACCCCTGCTGGAAAAGCCGGTCAATATCGTGCTTGGCAGCCTCATGGCTGGTAAGTCCACCATCGTGCGTCCCAGCGGAGCTACCAGCCTCTACCGCGACGCTGACTTTGAGGTTTCCATTTCCGTCGAGGACGAATAATCGCTGATCCGCACATCAAGGCGTGTATATTCCGCAAGTGAGGTGGTTGACATC
>JAZUOR010000209.1:0-4120 GCA_045604745.1 Acutalibacteraceae bacterium
GGCGAGCAGATCGACGATCTTCAGCCCTTCGAGGCAAAGGAATTTGCCCGTGCGCTGTTTGACAACAGCAAGGCCGCCACCGGTGAATGATATATTACAGGGAGATGGACATATGAAGTTCATTCTTGCAAGCAACAACGAGGGCAAAAAAGCTGAAATGCTGCGTATAATCCGCCCTCTGATACCCGAAATGGAGATAGTCACCGCCCGTGAGGCCGGCTTTGGTTCGGTGGATCCGGAGGAAACCGGCGAGACCTTTGCCGAAAATGCCGAGATCAAGGCCAGAGCATTCATGGAGCTTACCGGTCTGCCTGCCATCGCCGATGATTCCGGTCTGTGCGTGGATGCCATGAACGGAGCCCCCGGTGTTCATACCGCCCGTTATGCCGGTGACCACGACTTTGACACAGCCATGGATAAACTGCTGGGTGAGCTGGAAGGTGTTCCAAAGGAAGAACGTACCGCCTATTTTATCAGCGCCATCTGCTGCGTCTGGCCGGACGGGCGCATCCTCACCGCCGAGGGCCGCTGCTACGGCTACATCGGCTTTGAAAAAGGCGGCAGGGAGGGCTTCGGCTTTGACCCTGTGTTCTACATGCCCGACGACCGCTGTTTCGGAAGCATTCCCGGCGACGAAAAGGATGCGATAAGTCACCGCGGCAACGCAATGAGACTCTTCGCCGACAAACTGCGGGAACTGGTCTGATTATACACATCACCACAAGATAGTGTGTGTAAAGACTCAAAATTCGTGTAAATGCGCAAATATTGAGTTTTTTGGCTGATATTTTCCGAAAAACAATGAAATCGTCATAATTATGGGTTATAATAAATAAGTATATCTGGATATCCAGAGCAAATGAGGTACAATTGATGTTAAACAGCAAGCAGCGTGCCTTCCTCAACGGAAAGGCCAACACTCTCGATCCCATACTTTTCGTCGGAAAGGGCGGCATGTCCGATGCCCTGCTCGATCAGGCCGACGGAGCGCTCAAAACCCGTGAGCTCATCAAGGGCAAGGCTCTGGAGGCCTGCCCCATGACTGCCGCTGAGGCAGCCGGTGCTGTCGCCGAGGCGACCGGCGCCGACGTGGTGCGGGTTATCGGACGGTGCTTTGTGCTGTTCCGCCCCAATCCGGAAAATCCTGTGGTATCCGCAGAGCTTCCAAAGGACAAGAAAAAGAAGTGATAACACTATGAAAATCGCCATGTTCGGTGGTACCTTTGACCCCATGCACAGCGGTCATCTGGCGCTTGGCACCCACTTTGCCGATCTGCTTGATCTGGATCGGGTATTTGTTGTGCCTGCCAGAACTCCGCCCCACAAGCTTGCCTCCCGTACTCCGGGTGAGGTGCGGCTTGAAATGTGCCATCTGGCTGTGGGAGAGGATCAGCGCTTTGTAGCGCTGGATATTGAACTGCTCCGCGACAGCACCAGCTACACTTATGTCACCGTAACCCAGCTGCTGGAGGATTATCGAGGCAGCGAATTTTACCTGATAACGGGTGCGGACATGTTCATGACGCTGGATAACTGGTACCGGTTTGACGACCTCAAGCAGCTGGTCACCTTCTGCACTGTGCCGAGGGATAACATCGGCATGGATCAGCTGCTGGAGCGTGCGGGGTATCTTGAATCCATCGGATGCCGCACGTTTGTGACCGACTGGCGACCGATTCCCATCTCCTCTACGCTTATCCGCAGCCGTGCGGCACAGGGACTGTCTCTTGAGGGTCTGGTTCCCCCTGCGGTGGAGGAATATATTATTGCCAACGGACTTTACCGCAATGAAAAACAGGATGGCAGGTGTGAGAATATTGACTTCTGAGCAGCTGCACAATTATACCGAACTGCTCCGTTCCCGGCTGAGCGGGCACCGTTTTCACCACAGCCTGTGTGTGGCCGAGGAGGCCGTGCGGCTGGCAAAGCTCTACGGTGCAGACGAACAGAAGGCCGAGCTTGCCGGGCTGCTTCACGACATAATGAAGGAAGCAGACCGGGAAGAACAGGAGCGTTACATCCGCATGGACAGCCGTCGCTGGTCGGAATACTATGACCTTTCGCCCAAGCTGATGCATGCCCCGGCGGCTGTGGCATATCTGCGCCGGGAGCTGGGAATAAAAAACAGAGAGGTGCTGGGAGCGATACGCTACCACACCACCGGACGTGCAGGAATGACTCTGCTGGAAAAGGTGATTTTTCTGGCAGATTTCACCAGTGCCGACCGGGATTACCACGAAGTGGACAAAATGCGCTCACTGGTGAACAAAAGCATGGAAAAGGCTATGATGTTCGCCCTGAGCTTTACCATAACCGATCTTGTGTCAAAGGATCGTCCGGTACACCCGGATACCTTTGCTGCCTACAACGATCTGTTTCTCTCTGGAGGGAGATAATTATTCATGGCAACTAACAACAGCGATTTTTTCAGCACCGCAAAGCAATACTGCGCAAAGGCTGCGGACGCGGTCAGACCGGACGCGGCAAGACTGGGCAAATGGGCTTCGGGTGCACTGAGGACCGTTTCCGGCAAGCTGACTGCAGTGTTCAGCAGGGTCAGCGCGAAGCGAACCGGCACAGCCGCAGCGAAGAAAAAGGCGGTCAGAAAATCAAAGGAGACGGCAAAGAAGCATGCTTCCTTCCGACGCCGTCCGCCGGTGACGCGTGTGTCACGTCAGGGAGTGAACTCTCACCGCACCGAGGAGCCTGTGCGCTACAGAAAGGGCATAGAAGCAGCCGAGTTGTTTGAGCTCGCCGAGGCTGAGCGTACCATGGCTCACACCTACGACGGAACTGCCGCGCCTGCTGCGCCCGAACGTACAGGATTTACCGGCTTCCTGTATCGCCACCGCAAGGGACTCATTGCCGCGTGCCTTGTGTTTGCAATGCTTTTTGGAGGCGTTCGTTATCTGCTCAGCCTGTATACCAAGGAGGACATTTTTGTCACCGATGAGATTCAGGCGGGCAACATTACTATCTCCGACCGTCTGACCACCACCGACGAGCAGGCTGAGAAGGTCACCTATTTCCTGCTTCTCGGTGTGGACGACAGTTCCCTGCTCACCGACTGCATCTGGATCATGTGCTGGGATCATGCGGCAAATGCAGTCAATGTCATGCAGGTGCCCCGCGATACCTACGTCGGTTCGCCGGACAGTCCCTATCCGCACAAGATCAACGCCGTTTACGGCAATCCCAGAACGGTCAAGTGGTGCGATACCTGCGGCCTTTCTCCCGACCAGTCGGAGCGTGAGGACGGAGAGCACACCGTCTGCGGCACCGAGCTTGTCTCCCGCAAGGAAAGCAACGTCAGCGCCCTTATTCGCGTAATAAATGAGCGTCTTGGACTGCCCATTGACCACTTTGTCATCTTCAACTTCCGCGGCTTTGCAAGAATAATCGACACCATGGGCGGCGTGGATATCCACCTTGACTACACCGTCAAGGATTCAGCCATACACCTTGAGCCGGGAGATCATCACCTTACCGGCTGGCCGGCTGTTGACTTCATGCGCAGCCGAAAGGGCTTCAAGAACGGCGACATCGGCCGTGTGTCCAACCAGCGGGTGCTCATTGACGCTCTTCTGCAGAAGGCCCTTGATATGGATCTTGCCTCCATGCTCAATGTGGTTGTTTCCTGCGCCAACGCAGAGTGCTTCCAGACCGACCTGTCCCTGGCTGAAATCAAGGACATGGCCGTTTCTGCCCGTTCCCTGTCGGTGGATAAGCTGACCATGGTCACCATGCCGGGCTACGACCACTGGGTGCGTCCCAACCCGTCATATTATGTGTGCAATGAGGCGGCTACTGCCGAAATGATAAACCAGTATCTGCTTCCCTATGGACTGCCCGACGGCACAATGGCCTCCACGGAAACCATCAACTTCCCCGAACCTGTGGATCGTCTCAGCCCGGAGAGCAGCACCACCGGAGAAGAATGGGGTGAGCAGACGACCACCACACCGACTTCTACCGCCGGCAGCACCGAAGGCACAACCACGACGACGGATGGAACCGGCAATGTCACCACCACCACTACCACCACCGCCGCAAATGAGCCTACCGAGGGTACGTCGGCTCCCACCGAGGATACTACAACGACCACTACTACCACCACAAC
>JAZUOR010000210.1:0-3981 GCA_045604745.1 Acutalibacteraceae bacterium
TCCTTTATGATGTATAAGTTCCGGTCGATGGTCGTGCAGGACGTCCGGAGCGAGGAAAAAGCCTGGACGACGAAGAATGATCCGCGCGTGACCGGCGTCGGCCGCTTCATGCGGAAGACCAGTATCGACGAGCTGCCGCAGCTCTTCAACGTGCTTGCCGGAAACATGAGCCTGATCGGGCCGCGTCCACTGCTTCCCGGCAACCCGAAGATACATGCCCTGCGCAAAAGCGCTGATGTATACTCCGTTCGTCCGGGTATTACCGGATGGGCTCAGGTCAACGGTCGGGATAATGTCAGCGACGAAGAAAAGGCCGCTTACGACGCTGAATATGTCCGCAGCCTTTCCATCGGCTTTGATCTCAGGATAATTCTTCGCACAATCTCTGTGGTGCTTTCCGGCGAAGGCTTTGCTGAAGGCCGGCAGACCGAACAGACGCCCGCAGCAGGCGTTGAATCCTCTGACTGCAAAAAATACGTTGCATAAAACAATGCGCCCTGCCTGAAAGGAACGGCAGGGCGCATTTTCTATTATCAGTTCAGCTCAGCTGCATACTCCATGAGCGTAATGTCTTGGCGCTCCGGATTGAAATTAAGCTGAATGAAGCGGTAGGTTCCGCCCACATCCGGCGGCTCGTTAAAGCGGGCTGTCTCACAGCAATAAAGCAAAGAATATCCTTCAGTGTAGTAATAACCGGCCGAGGAGGATATTTCCAGCAGGCTGTCCGGCAATTCACTGAGCCAGCGACCATCCTCTTCGACGCATCTGACGTACTGAGCTGTCTGCGCAGCATCAAGGATCATTGTGGTCATGCTGCTGTCGCCATAGCTCTTTGAAGCTATTTCCAGATAATCATCGGGCAGATCAATGCCCGTCTCAGTTTCAGCCATGGTCACAAGGCTGTTCTCAAAGTCGTATGAATCGAAAAAGATAAATCGGAAGGAGCCAAATACAGCAAGCAGGATGACCATTGTCACTCCCACCGCAATGCTCGCCTTGTGGCGAAATCCGTGCTTTTTCTTGATTAATCCGAAAATAATCAAGGCAAGCGGCAGAGGGATAAACAGGTAAAGCACCCATGTGTTTTTCAGCGATGTCAGGCTTGTGGCTGAAATCAGCGACACCACCCAGTAAGCAAGATAGATCGACAGAAGTGACAGAACGGTCAACGCAGCTGAAAGCGTGTACCACGTTCCTGATGTCTCTCTGTAATTATCCTGCCTGCGACTCGGAAGTCTTTTGCTCATAATTCTATAACCCCATTTTCTTAAGCTCACTCACCAGCTGAACATAAAATTCCCGTACATCAAAGCCTGGGATATTCTCCCTGTTCAGGTCAATGGTGTCTCCGTGAGATATGCCGCGCTCACCTTTCACTGTCAGAAGAGTATATTTTTCTCCCCAACGGAAGGACTGCTCGGCTACAAGTCCGTCATTCTCGCCCTCAAAATGTTTTATAAGTCCATGGGCGAGGTTAGTGGGAAATTTTCCATATGACAGGCGCTTTATCACCGAGCCGATGCTCTGGCAGTATACGCCCTCCGGCTGTTTCATTTCTCCAAAAACTTCTTTGCAGCTGCATGCTGTAAGAGATCTGACTGCTGCCATAAAATCCGGTTCTGCATCTCCAAGGTCAAAGGCTGCTGTATTATAGGCATTTGCCACCTTGTCCTGCACCTTTTCAGACACCTTATCAAGCAGATAATCAGCAAACTCACATCCGCGGTGGGGTGTACTGACTGTGGTGAGCGAAGCGATATACTGACCGCAATCGTAATGCTCAATGGCATAACGGCAGTCAAGACCGCCCTTGGAATGTGCAATTATATTGAGCTTTTCGCAGCCGGTCTTCTCAACGATGGATCTTATCCGTGAAGCAAGCTCTTCTGCGCTGTCCGGCACAGCTCTTGCCGACTGATGATTGCCGTAATAAATCTGCGCACCGTTCATTTTTAGCTGCGCAGGAATTCTTCCCCAGTAATTGAACAGCTTACGGTCGCGAAAGAAGACTCCATGCACAAGCAGCAACGGATATTTTGTGCTGCATATCTTATCCTGTTCTCTTGACCGGTTGAGAAATATCTTCCCGGTCTCAACCTTTACTTCCGACAGGGTCACTTTTATGATTTTCAGCAGGACAATAATGTTTGCCACGGGAATTAACCCACACAGCAAACCTATCACACGCAGCTTGATGCCCAGCTGAACCGAAGTGATATACACGCTGATGATTCCGTTCCAGAAAAGAAAAAAGTGAGCCGCTATACTAATCAGCATACTGATAAGACACGAGCGTGAATCGTGATGATTCTGAACAAGAAAAATTAACTGAAGCGCGATGGATATAACACATGAGGAGAGGAACACCAGAAGTGTTTCCGCACCGTGGTTGAGCAGCTTAAGACGCAAGGATGGAATCGAACGGTCGGTAAAGCCGGTGAATATGTTGACTGCCAAAAAACCGGCAGCTGCCAACGCCCACACACCTGGAAGCTTGTCATGGTACAGATAGCAATTGGATGCGGCAGCAAATATTATTGTAAACAGCAAACGGAAGACCCATCTCGTTTTACTCATAATGACACCTCTCTTTTGTATACCATTATAGCAATTATAATTCGGTTTGCAAACAGAATTGGCTCTCGTCGAAAGGCATGTACCTATTTTGCAAAAATGTGCCAAAGAAAGCCATCAGATTCATAATGCACTATTGTAATACCGGGGTATGCATCTTTAATTCAAGCCGCAAAGCGAATACAATTCCTCAATGCATGGGGATTTGTATTCGATGTACTTGTCAATATCATCCGGAAATAACTGTGCCGCAGTTTCTTTAGTTTTACTATATTTATTGGCTGCATCAGGGTTATTGCGAAGAAAGTCTCTGAATGTAATATGACGATACAGTTCTTCTGACTGTTGTGGACACACATACAAATGGTGTTTTTGCAAGTGCGGTTTGCTTGAATATTTGAATGCTTCTCTGTCTTTAATTCCAAGATCTCCCTCATGGGTATATCCGATGGCTTCAAGCCTTTTTACAACGGTATCAAACACTGAATAATCTTTGATAATTACGTCTATGTCGATGCAAGGCTTGGCAGACATTCCCTCCACGGATGTGCTTCCTACATGTTCGATGCCGATAATCAAGTCACCTATTGCAGCTTCAAGCTCTGCTTTTATCTTTTCATAAGCACATTTCCACGTCTTATCATAAGCAGCCACTATAACGCTTGCTTTATGCATCTGCATCCTCCTCCAAGTCAATTTTTCCAATGCAAAAAACCTCTCTTGTCAGCTGACAAAAGAGGTTTTTTTATGGCGCCACCTGTTGGACTCGAACCAACGACCCTGCGGTTAACAGCCGCATGCTCTACCGACTGAGCTAAGGAGGCAGATTGTGTCGGCATCTTCCTATCTTCCCAGGCCGTCTCCAGCCAAGTATTTTCGGCACTAGTGAGCTTAACTACCGTGTTCGGAATGGGAACGGGTGGACCCTCACCGTCATCAATACCGACTATATTATGCAACCGTCAGTCACATAATATTCATTGTGAGATAAAATCTCTTGGTGACCCGTAGGGGATTCGAACCCCTGTTGCCGGCGTGAGAGGCCGGAGTCTTAGGCCACTTGACCAACGGGCCATATGAAGTTCAGGCGAACCTGAACTTTGGTACACCATCACGGGCTCGAACCGTGGACACCCTGATTAAGAGTCAGGTGCTCTACCAACTGAGCTAATGGTGCATAGAGATGTCTTTGCAGACATCAGGGACAGTGCCCTGAAAACCGAACAGCAATTGAAAGTGAGATAAGCGAAACAACAAGGTCAAGCCCTCGACCTATTAGTACTGCCAAGCTGAACACATCACTGTGCTTACACCTGCAGCCTATCAACCTCATAGTCTATAAGGGGTCTTACTAGCTTATGCTATGGGAAATCTTATCTTGGAGCCGGCTTCACGCTTAGATGCTTT
>JAZUOR010000211.1:0-7240 GCA_045604745.1 Acutalibacteraceae bacterium
CACCTGAGGAGCCTGCGGTCGCCGCAGCCGCTCCCGTTCAGCCCGCAGAGCCCGCTGCCGTCGAGCCTGCTCCCGCAGCCAGACCTACCGCTGCCGAGCGCCGCGCTGCCGCTGCTGTTCCTGCCGCAAGCGTCACCACTGCCGCTGTTGTCGGTCAGTCCATCGAATCCTTCTATGACGAAATGAGCGAGGAAGACATACTGTACCGCGACTGCGTTGAGGTATGGGCTGCCGATGCGAAACCCGCTGCACTTCGCCTGATAAAGTACGTTGAAGGCATCGAGGACAAGCAGACTGCCGCTCTCATCGGACGCGAGGTCGAGTATCTCAACGCCATGGTGGACCGCATCAACTGCTTCACTCAGCTTGAGTACATCGACGAGTTGCTGGAATACAGACAGCACAACTACTCCACGCTGGTCAAGGACTGCCTCAAGCGCTTCTCTCCGTTCTTTATGGAAAAGCGTCTCGGTCTGCTGTGGAAGGGTCTTGACATTGAGGTCATGACCGACCGCCGCTGGCTCATCTTCGCCCTGACTCAGGTCATCTTCAACGCCGTGGAATTCACTCCCTCCGGCGGCAAGATCGCCATTTCCGCAAAGAAGCACGAGAATTTCATCGACCTGACTGTTGAAGACAGCGGCAAGGGCATTTCCCCCGACGAGCTGCCTTTCATCTTCATGGCCGGATACATGGGCGACGACGCTCCCAACGAGAGCGGACGCCGCACCGGTATGGGACTGTTCATCGCCCAGAGCGTCATGCGCAAGATGGGCGGCGAAATGCTGGCAGAATCCACTCCCGGCAAGGGCACCCGCATCACCCTGCGCATGCCCATCATTGAGCCGGTGGCATAATATAACAAACAAACGAAAAGGCACGTTTCCGGAAAAACCTCCGGAAACGTGCCTTTTTATCCTGCATAACCGCCGTGCCGCTCCGGCACGATGCGGGTCTTACTATTATATATCTGTTATCTGAACGAATGCTTCCGGGCTCATTGTCAGTCGAAATACTCGCTCATTTCGATCGCGCTCTGACCGACCAGCAGCGTGTCGGCATCCTTCCACGTCACGCTGAGTGAAGGATTGTATTCGCCCGAATATACTACCGCCTCGTCCACATCGCATATCCAGCCGAAGGGTGTGGGAATCTTTCTGAGCTCGCGGCGGACACTGACGGCTGAGTCTGCTCCGGTGGCTCCCAGATCGGCCGAATAGACACCGGCAAGATATGTGCCGTCGGGCGACCAGACCTTACTGACCGGCTCGCCGCCGGCAAAACCGCTGAGCATGCTGGAGGCTCCCATTATGACCACAATCACGACGGATATCAGCACGCCGAGCACCTTGCTGATGCCGCCGATGCCGGTTCCGTCGCCCTGATTGAGCCCGATGACCATTGCCGCCAGCACTGCCATCACAGCCAGAGTGGCACCAAGGCCGCTCTGCTGAAAAAAGGTGACCGCCCACAGACCAAACAGCGCACCGGTCAGCGGCAGCATGTTGCAGCTGAGCGTCTTTGCACCGGATTTGTGTGCTTTGGTACGCAGGGCAAGACAGAAGAAAAGGACGATGACCAGCATGAGTATGGACCACATCAGCATCTCGCTGAAGGGAACCAGCTGCCAGCCGACCATTTCCAGAATGACCATCAGCGCAGCAAAGAATATGTACACTCCGTTGAGTATGGAGGCCGATTCGTTCTGAACTTTCTCAATAAAACCGGTAAAGCCTGTCTTTTCCATTTGTGATCTCCTTTCCGCTCAAAGGCTCCTGCCGCCCTTGTTGGCGGGAATACGGCCCTTTGACGGGTCTGCCGAATCGTATTCCACCCTGATCTCCGCGCCGACTTTGACCCACGCCTGAGCCGGACGGACACGCTTGCCCACGGTGGTCTTTCCCACCTTGATGGGCTGAGATTTCATTTTTACCGTTTCGGTCACGGTGTATTCCTTTTCGTCCACCACGTAACTGACCGACACGCTTGCAGGCCGGTCACTGTCGCCGGGGTCAAGCATTTCTATGATGCCGGTGACGACGGCGGTGTTCTTTTTCTTTCCGAACATTATGCTTCCTCCGTTATTTTACGGGCCGCTGTCAATAGCCTGTGCCCTGCTCGTTTTTTGCCAGCCTGACCACCCGGCTGGTGCCGAGGCGGGCAGCTCCCAGCTCAAGGAATGCCTGCGCACCCTCAAGGGAGGAAATGCCGCCGGCGGCCTTGATTTTCAGATGGGAACTGACATGAGCGGCAAAGAGCGCCACGTCCTCACGGGTGGCACCGCCCTTGGAAAATCCGGTGGAGGTCTTGATGTAATCGGCACCGGATTCGGACACGATGCGGCACATTTCAGCCTTTTCCCCGTCGGTCAGCAGGCATGTTTCTATGATGACCTTGAGCAGCCTGCCGCCGCAGGCTTCCTTCACCGCTTTTATCTCAGCCAGCAGGTCGTCATAGCGTCTGTCCTTGAGCCAGCCTATGTTGATGACCATGTCGATCTCGTCGGCACCGTTGCTTACGGCATCGGCGGCCTCAAAGCATTTGACTGCAGTGGTGGAATAGCCGTTGGGAAAGCCTATGACCGTGCAGATGGCCACCTTGCCCTGCACATATTCCGCGGCCTGCTTTACGTAGGATGCGGGAATGCACACCGACGCAGTACCGAATCTGATTCCGTCGTCGCAGATGGCCTTTATCTGCTCCCATGTGGCATCCACCGCCAGAAGGGTGTGATCCACTGCGCCGAGGATATCGTTTATATTCATTCTGTCACTCATGACTCTTGCTCCTGTCAATCTGTAAATATCGGCATAACACGCCTTAATAATATTAGCACATGCGCAGGTTCAATGCAAGGGCAGCAGACAGGCAGAATGGTTTATCTGTCCCTGCATCCGGCAATAATACTATCATCACAGCCGAAAGGAGAATGAACCGTGACAAACAACCCGCTAAAGGCTCTGCCCGAAGGGCTGGGCATGGCTCTTGCACAGAACATCTATGCCATGGAGCACTTTGCCGCCATGTCCGAGCCTGAGCGTCAGACCGTAATAAGCAGGGCACGCTCGGTGCAGTCTGCCGCCGAAATGCAAAGTCTGGTCAACAGTCTTATAAAGGCAATACCGCACAATTCTAAGTGCGATATTGCGCAGCAGGATTTTTCGTCAGACGATGCAAAAAGCAGAGCTAATACTTGATGTATTGGCGAGCATTTTTGTGAAGTATGATGAAAAAGATTCAAGCAAGATCATGCTTAAGTTCAACAACGGGAATTGTGCGGTGTTGCCTTAAGCATTGAACCGCAGGAAGTGCCGTGGAACATACTCCTGCGGCACTTCCTGCGGTTGTCATCGGCTTGCTGCGGCTCTGACACAGCGTACAAGCTCCTCGGCCTGACTGTGCGTAGTGAACATCGACGGCGCGGCCCGCACCGTACCGCGCTGCGAGGTGCCCAGCGACACATGGGCGTCGTAGGCACA
The DNA here is from genome assembly GCA_045604745.1 of Acutalibacteraceae bacterium. Taxonomy (GTDB): domain Bacteria; phylum Bacillota; class Clostridia; order Oscillospirales; family Acutalibacteraceae; genus SIG598. The sequence goes on from JAZUOR010000211.1 coordinate 3,480, forward strand.
GTGAAAGCCGCCTCGCACACATATGCCCGTCTCCGCCAGCCTTGCGGCAGCTTCACTGCCGGACAGATCGCCGATGTTGAAGGACAGCAGCGGCGCATGGCAGCCCGGACGCGGGCAGCGGGTGTAGAGGGTCACTCCGGGCATTCTGCGCAGCTCCTCATAGATGTAGGTGACGATGCTGAGCTCGTGGTTTCTGATGCGCTCCCGCCCTGTCTGCTGCACTGCTCTGATGCCTTCGCCCAGCGCACAGACAGCCGGCATGGGCAGTGTGCCGCTTTCGTAAAAATCGGGCAGCGCCTCCGGCTGCTCCCGAAGGGCGGAAAGGCTGCCCGTGCCGCCTCTTGCCAGCGGCAGCGGACGGCTCTCGCCGCACAGCGCCAGCAGGCCAAGACCCATGATGCCGTACAGCCCCTTGTGAGCCGGCGCGCATATGAAGTCCGCGCCGGTCGATGCAGCGGTGACGTTCTCGGTGCCCACCGCCTGCGCCCCGTCCACTCCGAAAAGTATGCCCTTTTGCCTGCACAGCTCTCCCAGCTCCGCTGTGGGCGGCATGACTCCCGAAACGTTTGACGCGCAGGTGCAGAAGATCATTTTTGTGCCTGCTCTCAGCTCCCGCTCAAAGCTGCGCAGAGTGGCTCCGGCATCACCTTCGGTCACATGCGCACGGCTGACCTCAACACCTTTCTGCTTCAGCCAGTGCAAAGGACGCACCACCGCATTGTGCTCAAGGTCGGAGATTATCACATGGTCACCCGGCTTAAGACAGCCGCAGAGCACTGTGTTTATCGCCCACGTGCATCCGGGAGTGAATATAAGCCCCTCCGGCTGCTCCAGCCCGAACAGCTCCGCTGCGCGGCTGCGGCAGCTGTACAGCGCCCTGTCCGCCGCCTCGGCCATAGGATAGCCTCCGCGTCCCGGATTGGCTCCGTGCTGCGTTACTGCCGTCTCTGCCGCCCTGAGGACTGCGGGCGGCTTGGGCCATGTGGTGGCGGCATTGTCAAAATATATCACCGCTTATCATCCACCCGATGCACATTGATGCCGCCCTCTGCGAGCAGAGCCTTTGCCCGACCGGCCTGACCGTCCTCCACCAGCAGAGCCCGGACGCAGCCCTCCGACGGGTCGTCCAGCCGGCGGATACGGGCTGCTATCCCCTTGTGCATAAGCAGCTCCTGCGCCCGCATGGTGCGGGTCGAAGATCCGATAATCAGCATTTTCATTGTCAATTCATCCTCTCCTGTTGTGTGCGTCCGGAGTCTGCTGCATAATATGCTCCTGCTTTGCGTCAGGTGAGCATATCATCCGGCGCACAGGCATATCATTGGGCATGGATAACCACCGGAAGGGATGATGAGCTTGTTTATCTGGTCTTTTCGCATGTCAAAAAGGGAATTGATAATTATCGGCGTCGGGCTGCTGCTGTTCATCGCGGCGGCTGCGGCAATAATCGGCACTGCCGGCTCCAGAGCCGCTTCGGCAGTTCCCGGCGGTCACAGCACCGCTGCCGCCGACGAGGAAAGCCGCGCCGCCTTTATCCGCGGATTCGGCTGGGAGATACAGGAGGAGCCTCTGCGGGTCAAGGAGATAACCATGCCCGACAGCGGTGACAGCGGCTTTCTTGAATACAACGAGCTGCAGAAAAAGCAGGGCTTTGACCTGACCTCCTACTGCGGCAGACGCGTGAAGCTTTGGACCTACAGGGTGACCAACCACCCCGCCGGCGACCGCGTACTTGCAAGCCTTGTCATCTGCGACGGACAGATCATCGGCGGAGATATCAGCGCTGCCAGCGCCGGCGGCTTCAGCCACGGCTTTGACCCGGCACTCTTTTCTGCCGAGATAGCCCAGGCGCAGAGCCTTTCCTCCACCGTTGACCGTACGGTGCCCGACTCCATTCCCGCACAGGCAGACGCTCCGACCGAAGAAGAGCTGGACGGCAAGGAAGAGGATATCATTCAATAGCTCAGCTTTCGCTGCGGCAGGAGGCTGCTCGCCCGCAGACTCCTGCTGTTTCCTCATCCTTTGCGGGACACAAGGCTTGATTTGCACGCCCGGATGTGATACACTGACGTTGCCCGGACAGACGGGCAGGTTCTTTTTACCGACAAACAACGGAGGGTGCAGATATTTTGGACACCGTTATCATCGCCGTACTGGTTCTGATAATCTCAGCAATAGTGTATCTCTGGCTCATTGCCCCACGGCGGCAGTCTCCCGACACGCTGGAGCAGTTCACCGGCAGGCAGTTTGCCCACCGCGGTCTGCACGACGCAGCAAACGGTATTCCGGAAAACACTCTTGCCGCCTTCAGGCGTGCGGCAGACAGCGGCTACGGCATGGAATTTGACGTTCGTCTGACCTCAGACGGACAGCTCGTTGTCATGCACGACGACAAGCTGGAGCGCATGACCGGAGCCAGAGCTCTGGTGAGCAGGAGCACCCTTGCCCAGCTGGAGGAGCTGCGTGTGGGCGGTACCGACCAGCCTGTTCCCCGTTTTGAGCAGGTGCTTGAGCTGGTGGACGGCAGAGTGCCTCTGATCATTGAGCTCAAGGTAAGCGGCAGCAATCACGCTCAGCTTGCCGCTGCAGTCTGCCGTGTTCTGGACGGCTACAGCGGCCCTTATGTCGTGGAATCCTTTGACCCGCGGCTGGTGCTCTGGTTCAGACGCAACCGCCCGGACATCGTGCGCGGTCAGCTTATGGAACGCGCACGGCTTCACGGTGACAAGCGCATGCCCGCCCTGCTCGATTTTATCATCTACAGCCAGATGATAAACTGCCTTGTGCGTCCTGATTTCGTCGCCATCAATCACGCAGACCGCGATATTCTCTCCATGAGAATGTCACGGCAGCTTTACCATACCCCGGAGTTTGACTGGACGGTAACCGGACAGCCGCAGGCCGATGCCAGCGAGCACGACGGCTCCGCCTTTATCTTTGAGGGCTTTATACCCTCCGCTCATAAATGACGACAACGCAGCCTCAGGGACTTTGTTCCCAGGGGCTGTTTTTCGTGCTGTATCTTTATTTATCTAACCGGCGCGGTGTTATGGCGAATAAATATGGCAACAACACCGAAATTGTTTCCATACGGTCATGTGGCAACTAAAACCATTGACAACCCATACAAAAGGGCAGTATAATTTCTATTATTCTTAAATAAAAGCAAAGCGCAGATACTATTTTCTGTAAGGGAGTTTTTATATGGAATTCAGCAGTAAGATCCATGAGGAATGCGGCATATTCGGCATTTTTTCCCAGCACACGGAAGCAGTTGCCTCTTCGGTTTATTACGGACTCTTTGCTCTGCAGCACAGAGGTCAGGAGGGCTGCGGCATCGTGGTCAACGACGACGGCGTATTCACCGCATACAAGGATCTCGGCCTTGTCAACGATGTCTTCACTCCGGATGTCATTGCCGGACTGGGACTTGGAAACATGGCAGTCGGTCACTGCAGCTACGGCGCTGCCGGAACCAACACCCGCGAAAACTGCCAGCCCGCCGTGGTCAACCACATCAAGGGCCGTATGGCCCTTGCCCACAACGGTGCTCTGACCAATGCATATGAGCTTCGCAGCGAGCTGGAGCTCAAGGGCTCCATCTTCCACACCAGCAGCGACACCGAGATCATTTCCTATCTCATCACTCAGGAACGTATTTCTGCCGACTCCATCGAGACTGCCATTTCCCGCGCCATGCCCCGTCTGCAGGGCGCCTACTCTCTGGTGGTCATGTCCCCCTCCAAGCTTATTGCTGTACG
>JAZUOR010000212.1:0-3978 GCA_045604745.1 Acutalibacteraceae bacterium
ATCTCGTAGCTGTCCGGAAAGCAGAATGCAAGACGGATGTTGACATCCTTTTTGTCTTTTATTATGCTGTTTGGCTCGCCGCCGGTGTATCGGCCGGGCTTCTGCACTTTGAGCAGATATTTTTCTACATCAGGACGAATCATAATGACCTCCGAAAAATCAGGTGAGGATAAACATATAGCGGTGCAGAAAAACTGCACCGCATAATGCTTGCTATTTCAGCCGAATCAAGCTGTATATGTTCCGTTATTACTCGGAGAAACCGGACTGCACGAGCTTGACAAGACTGTCAACGGCGAGGTTCTCGTCGGGACCGTCCGCAATGATACGGATGCTTGTTCCGCCGACGATACCGAGGGAGAGAACACCAAGCAGGGATTTGGCGTTGACACGACGCTCATCCTTCTCGACCCAGATGGTGCTTCTGAATTCGTTAGCCTTCTGGATGAAGAAAGTGGCGGGACGGGCGTGAAGACCGACCTGATTCTGAACCATTACCTCGTTGACATACATTGCTATAGACCTCCTAAAGTGTAAAAGACAAAATAAAAAAATTCGCCTTTATATCGAACGCAAGTCCGGTCAGTGTACGACATGTAGTATTTGAATACTGCAACAATCATTACATCTGAGAACGCTATTATTATACCATAAGAAATGATTGCGTCAACGGAATTTGATGATTTTTGGGTGTGCGTACAACTAAACGGCGAAAACAAGGTGCGATAGTTGTGCAAATATACACGATGAGAACATAATCAATAAACAAAGGATACAAATAATGAGATTTCTTGTTGTGCAGAACGCTCAGTAATATGTCTAAATCGAATAAAATCTATTCCGGATTTTATGGAAAAGGCGATAGCTATACTTCGGTTTTTCCGCCGGCGAGCATGTCGGGGCGGAGTTTTGCGGTGCGCTCAAGCGACTGCCGGTGTTTCCAGTCGGCTATATTTTTGGCATGACCGGATTTGAGCACTTCCGGAATCGGGATGCCTCTCCATACCGGAGGGCGGGTGTACTGCGGATATTCGAGCAGGCCGGAATAATGGCTTTCATCCTCAAAGGAAACCTTTTCGGAAAGAACTCCGGGAATCATACGGCACACAGCGTCAGTGACCGCCAGCGCAGGCAGCTCGCCTCCGGTCAGCACAAAGTCGCCGATGGAGATCTGCCGGTCAACAAGGGAATCGAGAACTCTCTCGTCCACACCTTCATAATGTCCGCAAAGCAGGCAAATATTCCCGCATTCGGAAAGCTCAACAGCCATGCTCTGGTCGAAGACTTTACCGAGAGGGGACATGTAGATGAAAAGCGGACGGGTCCCGCTCTGTCGGCAGATGGCCTCAAAGCAGCGCGCAATGGGTTCTGCTTTGAGCAGCATGCCCTGACCGCCGCCGTACGGGTAATCATCAACCCTGCGGTGCTTATCATCGCAGTAATCTCTCAGATTGTGGCAGCGTATGTCAACAATGCCTGCCCGACGTGCCTGCCCGGTTATGCTTTCGTCTACCACTCGCTCGCACATTTCGGGGAACAGGGTGATAATGTCAATCCTCATCGTCAAACATACCCTTCATTGCATGTATTGAGACAGTACCGGCGTCAAGATCGGTGCCGGCAAGTACTTCGTCCACTGCGGCGATGTAATAAATTCTGCCGTCTTCGGCACGAATATGATACACGTCATTGGCCAGCGTCTGGGTCACATCGTCAATCACACCGTATTTTGTGCCGTTGTCTGCGTCAATAACCGCAAGGCCGATAAGGTCCTGTATAAAGTAACGGCCTTCGGGCAGATCTGCGTCGTCACGGTCAATATAGAGCACTTTGCCGCGCATTGCATCAGCCGCTTCCACGGTGTCGATACCTTCAAGTTTTGCCACAACGACATTCTTGTGAACACGGCTGCGAACGACTCTGATGCTGGAAGCTCCTTCGTTAAAGTAGAATATGCCGAACTGGAGAAGAAATTCACCGGAGTCGGCCCAGGGCTGAATACGCACCTCGCCTTTAATTGCATGTGTTCCGACTATCCTGCCAACCTCAAGGTATTTTTTCATTGATTGACCCACCTGTAAATTTTTTATATTTCCGCAAATCACAAACAAACCGCACAGGCAAAATGCCCTGCGGTTTATCTGTGTAACATATATGAATGTCAGTTGATGTCGACGGAGATTTTCTGACCTACGCGAGTACCGGAGGAGCGCATGATGGTACGGATGGCCTTTGCGATCCGGCCCTGCTTGCCGATAACACGTCCCTTGTCGTTTTCCGCGACATAAAGGGTATAAACAACTGTGCCGTCTTCAGAGGGCTCTGCCACTTCGACAGAAACCTCGTCGGGATGATCAACAAGACCGGAGACGACAGCGATAAGTAAATCTTTCATCGTGATTCAGAGCCTCCGCAGAAATCAGAGGAGACCTTCCTTCTTGAAGATAGCCTTGACAGTGTCGGTGGGCTGAGCGCCGTTGGAGATCCATGCCTTGGCCTTGTCGGCATCGATAGCAACAGCAGAGGGGTTCTTCATGGGATCATAGGTGCCGATTTCCTCGATGAAGCGGCCATCGCGGGGATAACGGGAATCAGCAACAACGATGCGATAGAAAGGAGCCTTCTTGGCGCCCATACGGCGCAGTCTGATTTTAACAGCCATTTTAGTGTAACCTCCAAAATTGAATATACAAAGTAAATTATATGTCTAAAAACGCCGTGGATACGGAGCTTTTATTCCAAAGTGAGAAGTGAGTGGCGATTAACCGCCAAAGGGGAATCCGCCTCCGAAATCAGCTGGGAACTGGCCGCCGCTTTCTTCCATCTGCTTCTGCATGCGGCGCATCTGAGCGGGATTTATCCTCATTCTTCGTCCCTTTTTGCCGCCCTTGCCGCCCAGCTGCTTGAACAGCTGCTGCATGGTTTCGAGCTGCTTTATAAGGCGGTTGACTTCCTCCACCTTCTGACCGCAGCCGGCGGCTATTCTGCGCTTGCGGCTGGCGTTGATCAGCTTGTGGTTTTCACGCTCGGCGGGAGTCATGGACTTTATGATGGCCATGGTACGGTCGAACTGGCGCTCATCAATATCGGTGTCAGCAAGCTGACGTTCCATGCCGGGGAGCATGCCAAGGAGCTGACGAATGGAGCCCATTTTCTGCATCTGCTCGAACTGCTCAAGCAGGTCGTTGAAATTGAAGGTGTTCTCGCGGATCTTTTTTTCAAGATCCATGGCCTTCTGTTCGTCGATCTGCTGTTCGGCACGTTCAATAAAGCTGAGCACGTCGCCCATGCCGAGAATTCGGGAAGCCATTCGGGAGGGGTGGAAGGGTTCGATATCATCGATCTTTTCGCCGGTACCGACAAACTTGATGGGCTTACCGGTAACGTGGCGGACAGAAAGAGCAGCACCGCCTCTGGTGTCGCCGTCAAGCTTGGTCAGAAGCACGCCGTCGATGCCGAGTGCGTTATTGAAGCTTTCGGCCACGTTAACGGCATCCTGACCGGTCATGGCGTCGATGACCAGCATGATCTCGTTGGGAGTAACAGCTGCCTTTACATTCTTAAGCTCATCCATGAGAGCTTCGTCAATGTGAAGGCGACCGGCGGTGTCAAGAATGACGTAGTCGTTGCCGTGCTGCTTTGCATGCATGACAGCTGCCTTTGAAATGTTGACGGGGTTGACTGTACCCATGGTGAAAACCGGGACATCAGCCTTTTCACCAACCACTTTGAGCTGTTCGATAGCAGCGGGACGGTAGATGTCGCACGCTACCAGCATGGGACGATGTCCCTCGCTTTTGAGCTTCTTTGCCAGCTTACCGGCATGAGTGGTTTTACCTGAACCCTGAAGACCGCACAGCATGATAACGCAGGGCGGTTTGTTGGTTGTAGCAATGCGGGCCTGAGTGCCGCCCATGAGTTCGGTCAGTTCGTCGTTGACGATCTTGATGACCTGCTGGGCGGGGGTGAGACTATCCA
>JAZUOR010000213.1:0-2863 GCA_045604745.1 Acutalibacteraceae bacterium
AGCTGTCCTTTGACGGCCTTACCATCAAGCTGCACTACAGCAGCGGCGGCAGCAATATCTTTACTCCCGATGAGTTTGCCGACAAGGATATTACCGTTACACCTGCTGAGGGTACTGCTCTCGCCGCCGAGGGTGAGATGAAGGTAACAGCTGCGCATGGAGAACTGACCGACAGTTTTGCGATCAACGTTCTTCCCGCGGACAGCAAGCGAGTGATCGACCGCATCTACGGCAGCGATCGCTATGAGACCGCTCTGGCAATCAGCGCCGATGGCTGGAACAGTGCCGATAATGTCATTATTGCAAACGGCAGCAGCTTTGCCGATGCACTTGCCGGTTCAGCCCTTTCCAAGGAGCTCAACGCACCCATACTTCTGGTGTCAGCTAAGGATAACAGCCATACATTCGCTGAAATAACCCGTCTCGGAGCGTCCGGCGCCATTATTCTTGGCGGCGAAAATGCTGTATCTGCTCAGATTGCAAAACAGCTTGAAGAGATGAAGCTTGAAGTGAAGAGACTGAGCGGCAGCGACCGCTACGCCACCGCAGCTGCCATAGCTGCCGAGCTTGCGCTCCGCAACGGAGGCTCGGACAAGGCCTTTGTGGTAAGCGGCGAAAGCTTTGCTGATGCTCTTTCTGCCGGATATGCCGCAGCCGTGACCGGAAGTCCCATTCTGTACACCGGCAGCGATAAGCTTAATGACACCACTGCCGAATACATTCGCACTGCAGGCATCAGTGAGGTCACCATCATAGGCGGTGAGGCCGCGGTTAACGCTCAGACCGCACAGCAGCTGCAGAAGATAGTATCCGTCAACCGTATTGCCGGAGAGGATCGTTACCTTACCTCCCTTGCCGTGGCACGCAACTACTTTGATGCCACCGGCAGAGATGAGATAGCGGTCGCCACCGGTAAGGATTTCCCCGATGCACTGACCGGCGGCGCATACGCCATCAAGCTTGGCGTGCCCGTGCTGCTGACCGCTGACGAGGTTGACGCGGAGCTGCTCAAGTACCTCGACGACTGCGGAACAAACCGGGTTATTATCTTCGGAGGTGAGAATGCCGTCTCCTCGCAGACGGCAGAGTCGTTCAGATAATCCCTGATTTATTAAAATGTAAAATTCCCACCCTGCGTCGGAAGGATGCAGGGTGGGAAGGCTCGTCAGAAGAGCTCGTCCAGCAGGATATAGTATCGTATCATTTCCTTGTCCGGAGTGATTCCAAGCCGGTCAAAGAGGCGCTCCGGCGCAATAGCCGGATATATTATATCTGTATAAGTGCCGCTGAGATTATGATGCATGCTGCGCAGTCCAAGAGCGAGATCCCGATATCGGTCGGAGCGTCCGCATCTTCCCAGGTCAATGAAACCGGTGATGTCTTCGCCGTCGGTAAAGATATTGGGCAGACAAAAATCACCGTGGGAAAGAACAGGTAGCTCGTCGGGGCGGTTGCTCTGAAGCCATTGAAGCAGCTGTTCAGGCGAAGCAAAGCCTTTTGGACCGTATGTGTCCGGTTCTGCGTCGTCGGTGGAGCACAGTCCGGCGGCAACACGCTTTTCAGCAAGAGCAAGAAGGGTGTCAAGGGACATGTCTGCCGGACAATCCTTTGTGCCGGCGTCCCACAGAAGAAGCAAAGCATCCGTCATCAGGCGAATCAGTCGGTCGCTGTCTCGCAGTATATCGTCCGAACACAGCATTCTTCCCTTTATGCGGGACATCAGCAGGTAGCTGATACCGTCGTGTTCTTCGCAGGCAAGCGGTTCCGGCACAGGCAGGCGTCCGTGCAGCCATTCCATCATTCTGCGCTCATTGACCGCTTCAAAACACACAGGCTCGATTTTGAGAACCATATCGTCAAAACACAGGACCTTTGAACCGGATTGGCCTACACTGTCAACGGTGCAGGGGAGGCCTCTGATATATGCTTGTATGCTTTCCGGGATGAACATGATTTTTCCTCCATAGGTTGCATTGTACATTACATTATAATATAATACACAGCATAAGGCAAGAAGCGCGAAAAAACAGACCCGCCGGAATGACGGGTCTGTGAATTCATATAAGGTTGTCTGACCGAATCATTATCACGGTGCAGCAGATACCGAAGTATCTGAGGTCACCGGAAGCGAATTCGGTATAAGTATGATGTTTACCTTGGGAAGTACAGATCTCAGCAGAGAGATGAAATCGCCTTCATCCTCAGGCATGCCTGCAATAACGTGGGTTATTTTGTGACGCCGTATATGATCCACCGTTGCGTGAACGGGATTCTGATTATACAATATTGTCATCGGAGCGTCGGTGTTGCGTGCTGTGTCACGCAGATGCTCCATAACTTCCAGCTGCTGAAGGTCGGGCGAATCGGGAAGAACGCTTATGACCGACAGTCGCGAATTTGCATCATCTTCGGCTATACAGCCGGCAGTGCGAATGATATAATCGCTTTCGTAACGAAGCGTCACACAGGCAAGATAGGAACGCTTTTTGCTCATATCTGCGCAGGTATCCGTTCCGGTGAAGACCGGACGGATTCATGCCGCCTCCTTTCGGAAAATGGTAGTGCATGACTGGATGCTCCCCGAAAAAAGTTAAAAGCTGACCTCCTTTCCATAGTATATTTCCACTGTGAGTATATTATAGCATAATAATATTCAACTGTCACGCGGTTTTGTTGGATAATATGTGAATTCTTTGTGACATTGTGCGGACAAAATGTAAAGAATCGAAAATAAAGCAGAAAAACACTTGACGAGCTCAACATATTGTGTTATACTCTTAGCACCTCGAAAAGGGTGTTTTTTTTGTGCCCTGAAATTGGTTTGAGCAACTCAACCGAGGGAGGCTAAAATTTTCCGTATACG
>JAZUOR010000214.1:0-2359 GCA_045604745.1 Acutalibacteraceae bacterium
ACGCCTGCGACGTGGAGTGTGACCTGCTGCGCATGGGTCAGGACGGCATAAAAACCGCCGAGCTGGAGCGCACCGCCGCCACAGTGCTGCATATAACCCCATTCCGCAGCTATCCCAGCGGCGTGACCGCCACCGCCTCCAAGCGCGCCGAGTACATACGCTGGGCGGAAAAGCGGTCGGGCTATATCATCGAGGACAACTACGACTCCGAGCTGACCGTCTCCACAAAGCACGAAGAAACGGTTTTTTCAATGGATACGGACGGATCGGTCATCTACCTCAACACCTTTTCCCGCACTGTTGCGCCCTCCATACGTGTGGGCTACATGGTGCTGCCCATGAAGCTCATGGACAGCTTTGAGCGCAAGCTGGGCTTTTACTCCTGCACCGTGCCCATGTTTGAGCAGTACGTTCTTGCCGAGCTGCTGACCAGCGGCAATTTTGAGCGGCACATCAACCGCACCCGACGCGCCCGACGCAGAAAGGAAGGCCAAAAGCAGTAATCTGGTCATATCAATAATTACCGTTTTGGCTATTTATTTATCACCAGACCCCGGCTATACTCATGGTCAATGATAATAAAACAAGGGCAATACCGCATAATTCTAAGTGCGATATTGCTTGCACGTGAATTGTGCGGTGTTGCCCAAGATCATGAGGAGTGTTCGAGATGGCCTATCCAAAAATTCTCACCATTCAGGATATATCCTGCGTGGGTCAGTGCTCGCTGACCGTTGCTCTGCCCATCATTTCCGCCTGCGGCATCGAGACCTGCATTCTGCCCTCGGCAGTGCTTTCCACCCACACCGCCGGCTTTTCCGGCTACACCTTCCGCGACCTGACCGACGACATGCCGTCCATCAGGGAGCACTGGGAAAAGGAAAAGATCGTTTTTGACGCCATCTACACCGGCTATCTTGGCAGTGCCCAGCAGATAGATTACGTGCTGGACATAGCCGCCTCCTGCGCGAAGACGGGCGCAAAGCTGATCGTTGACCCGGCTATGGCCGACAACGGCAAGCTTTATCCCGGCTTTGACGCCGCATTTGTGGAGGCCATGAAAAAGCTGTGCGCAAAGGCTGACTATCTCCTGCCCAACATCACCGAGGCCTGCTTCCTCACCGGCATGGAGTACAAGACCGAATACGACCGCGCCTACATTGACGAGATCATTTCAAAGCTGTCCGCTCTGGGCTGCGCAAACATCATTCTCACCGGCATTTCCTACAAGGCCGGCAAGACCGGCTCTGTGGTCGTTGAAAACGGTGAATATTCCTACTACGAGCACGACCTGCTGCCCAACAGCTGCCACGGCACCGGCGACATTTACGCCTCTGCCTTTGTGGGCGCACTGGTGCGCGGCAAGTCCTCCTACGACGCTGCAAAGGTAGCCTCCGACTACACCGTGGAGTGCATCAAAGCCACCGCCATGCAGGAAAACCACTGGTACGGCGCCGCCTTTGAGCCGGTGCTCGGCAAGCTTATCGAAATGCTTGCGTAATTCTGCTGACAATCCGGATAAATATTGCTGCATGACAAAGGTGCTGTGCACGGAAACGACCGCGCACAGCACCTTTTTTATGTTCGATTTGAAATCGGTATTATTACACCGGCAGTTCGAGCCGCTCGATAGAAACGCACTCCACACCGGCAAACTCCATACGCACCACCAGAGGTGTGACTCTGCGGACAGAGGAAAAGCCCGCAAAACCAAAGGACGGGTCGTAGTGGTTGATTATGGTGCTCATGGCGGTGCCGTGACCGCCTATCACCACCGTTGAGCCTTTGAAGCGGCGCAGGATATCCTCAAGGGCGGCTATGTTGCGTTTCTGCACCTCACGCAGACATTCCCCGTCGTTCAGCCGGTAGTCAAAGTCTTCCCACTGGCGTTTGCAGAAGCTGTCGAAGTCGTCGATCCAGCATGAATCGATCCTGCGCTCCCGCAGGTCGTCAACGATGATGACCGACAGACCTCTTGCGTCGGCTATGGGCTGCACCGTTTCCACCGCACGGCGAAAGGGGCTGGACAGCACCGCATCCACGTGTACATTCTCCAGCAGTCTTGCCGCCCGCAGCCGGTCACGCAGCCCCTGCGCAGTCAGCTCACGTTCCATATCGTTGTGGTTATCGTAGTTGGGACGGGCGTGGCGGACGTAATAGACCACCGTCTTTTTTCCGCTGTTTATCCGCGGTTCACGTGCAAAGCTGTACATTTACCCTTCCTTTCGCTGTGTCATGCTCCGGCGATGGCATCCAGCAGCTTCTGGATGTTCTCGTCGGAATACTCTATCTCGGCAGAATACATTCGGGCTGTTTCGGCGGGCGATTGACCGCATACGGTGCACAGAGCGCCGATCAT
>JAZUOR010000215.1:0-2879 GCA_045604745.1 Acutalibacteraceae bacterium
CGTCAACATTCCGGTCATTGGAAACGGCGACATTTTCTGCGCCGAGGACGCCATGCGCATGCTGGAGGAAACCGGCTGTCACATGGTCATGGTCGGCCGCGGTGCGCTGGGCAACCCGTGGCTCTTCGCCCAGATCAATTCACTCTATGAGCACGAACGTCCTCTGCCGCCTCCCGGCCTTGCCGAGCGCATGCTGGTCATGCGCCGCCACATCGAAAAGCTGGTGGAATACAAGGGTGAATACGTGGGCATGCGCGAGGCACGCAAGCACACTGCGTGGTACATGCGCGGTCTGCGAGGCGCGGCAAAGCTGCGCGGCATGTGCGCAGAGCTTGAACACATCGAGGATGTTGACCGGCTCATCGGTCTTGTAATGAATTCCTGTAATGATTACTTGTAATGAATAATGAACAGTGAATAATGAATAATTCCGGTTAATTATCCTGCTTGCGCAGGATGACCATTGAATATATTATCACACAGGTTTGTGCCTGCACCATTTAAATAAAACGACCGAGCGCAGCGAGGTTTTTACCTCAATTATTCATTCTTCATTATTAATTATTTATTATTCATTATTGATTAACCCCATAAATAAGGCTTCGGCCTTACATAAACAAAAAGAAATCAAAAGGGAGGCAAAAATCTATGTCCAACGGATTCCAGATCAAGGAAAAGAACGCCAAGATCCATACCGAAATAATCGCCGGTCTGACAACGTTCCTCACCATGGCCTATGTGCTGTTCCTCGTTCCCCAGACCATCGCAGGCGGCAACGCCGAGCTGTACAACGGCGTGTACACCGCCACCTGCATCGCCGCCTTTGCCGGCACCCTGCTCATGGGTCTGCTGGCCAACCTGCCTCTGGCAGTGGCTCCCAGCATGGCTCTTGTGGCATACTTCGCCACCACCATCATGGGTAAGGATGGCTACAGCTATCCCGCCGCCCTTGCCGTGGTTTTCATCGCCGGCCTGCTTTATCTGCTCATCACCGTCTGCGGCCTGAAGACCGCCATTGACAAGGCTCTGCCCAAGAATCTCAAGATCGCCATTTCCGCCGGCATCGGCCTGTTCATCGCCAAAATAGGCCTTGACAGCTGCGGAATCTTTGATGGCGGCAAGATGTTCAACATCAGCGGCATACTTGACAAGAACGGCGGCAGCTACACCGCTCTGATGCTCCTTGCCGGCGTGCTCATCATGGGTCTGTTCGCACGTCTGCACATTCCCGGCGGCATCCTTGTCGGCATCGTAGCCTCCTCCGTACTCTATTGGGGACTGTCCGTTCTCACCGGCATGGACACTCTGCCCGTTGTCGAGTTCTCCATGGCCAATGTCGGCACTCAGTTCGGTGACTGGCTGTCCAACTCCTTCGGTGCCATGTTCACCACCGGCTTCGGTGAGCTGTTCCGCGGCAGCGAAAGCTTTATTGACGGCCTGCTGAACGTGGGCATCATGGTTCTCTCCTACACCTTCATCGACATCTTCAGCACCACCGGAACCATGCTTGGCACCGCTGCCAAGGGTGAGCTGCTGGACAAGGACGGCAATCTTCCCGAAATGAAGAAGGCATTCTTTGCCGACGCCTCCGCCACCGGTATCAGCGCCATTCTGGGTGCTCCCGGTGCAGGCACCAGCGTTGAGTCCTGCGCAGGCGTTGCCGAAAAGGGCAAGACCGGTCTTGCTTCCATCATTACCTCTGTGTGCTTCCTCGCCGCTCTCTTTGCCGCTCCCTTCGGAGCCTATATCCCCGCTCCCGTTTACGGCGCTGCTCTCGTATATGTGGGCATGATGATGATGTCTGCCATCAAGGAGTTCGACTGGAACGATCCCACCGACGCTCTGCCCGCTTTCATTTGCATTCTCGCCATGCCCCTCACCGGCTCCATCGCCGACGGCATTTTCCTTGGCGTCATCATGCACGTTCTGCTCAAGCTCATCACCCTGCGCTTCACCGGCCTGAGCATTGCCGAAACTATTCTTGCAATAGTGTTTATACTCAAGTATCTGTTCCTTAAGTAAGCTGCGGCTTCCGCTCCAAGCCCTCCCGGAGGAATCCGGGAGGGCTTTTCTTCATTCTGTTGCACACAGGATCAAAGTGTTATATAATTAGACAACAAAAAACAAAAGGGGCAAAGAGTCATGCTGATGTTTGAAAGCGACTACACCGAGGGCGCTCATGAGGCGATACTTAACCGACTGTGTGAAACCAACCTTGAACAGCTGTCCGGCTACGGCAGTGACCGTTACTGTGATTCTGCCAAAGCTAAAATCAAGGCTCTCACCGGCCGCGAGGATGCAGAGGTATTTCTGCTGACCGGCGGCACCCAGACTAACCAGCTGGTTATCGACACCATGCTGCATCCGTGGGAGGGCGTAGTGTGTGCCGACACCGGTCACATAGCCTGCCACGAGGCCGGTGCCATCGAATACACAGGGCACAAGACGCTGACACTCCCTCAGTATGAAGGAAAGCTGAACGCCGCAGACCTGCTGGCACTGCTCAAGCAGTTTTTTGCCGACGAGAACCATCCTCACATGGTTCATCCCGGCATGGTATATATCTCCCATCCCACTGAGTACGGCACGCTCTACACTCTTTCCGAGCTGACCGCTCTTTCTGAGGTATGCCGAGCTTACGACATTCCTCTGTACATGGACGGCGCCCGGCTGGGCTACGGTCTGATGAGCTCGGACACCGACGTGACCCTGCAGGACATAGCACGCCTGTGTGATGCCTTTTACATCGGCGGAACCAAGGTTGGTGCCCTGTGCGGCGAGGCTGTGGTTTTCACTCACGGCAGCACTCCTTCGCACTTCTTTACCTCCATCAAACAGCACGGTGCGCTCCTTGCCAAGGGCCGCCTGCTGGGCGTGCA
>JAZUOR010000216.1:0-2118 GCA_045604745.1 Acutalibacteraceae bacterium
AGCATGAGAGCACCGATGAAGGCGGAAAAGGCAAACAGGTTCTCTGCAGAGTAGGACTGATCGCGCAGGGCGATGAATTCCGCCGTTTCGCGCAGATTTGGAATGTTTGACGCGTAGAGCGCGTCCATTTTCAGCTGGATGTTGACGTAGGGCAGCAGAGTGACCATCACCAGCGGATAGGAAAGCAGCGCAAAGATGCTGTTGAGAATGAACATCGAGCGCAGAGAACGCAGCTTGTAGCCGTAGTATCTGCCGAAATTCTTAAAGTTACCGGTCGAGCTTCGAGCTGTCATAGCCCAGCACCTCCATTTCATAAATAAATATCTCCTCAAGGCTCAGGGGGATCTCGTCATACAGCTTGGGAGAAAGGGCGTTCACGGCGGTGCGGATGGCCTCGCGGTCGCCCTTGGCGATGATGTGGGTTACGCTGCCGGAGGTGCTGAGGTGCAGTACCTCAATGCCGCTGAAGCTGTCGGCGGATACCGGCTGGTCAAAGGCGGTCTGAATCTTTACTACACTGCCCTTGACATTATCAAGTTCCCGGTCAAAAACCACCTTTCCGTCGTGCATCAGGCCAACACGGTCGCAGAATTCGTCGATCTCGCTCAGGTTGTGAGAGGAGAAAATTACCGTCAGCCTGTTGTCCAGCATGGCGTCAATGAGCATCTGTTTGACAATTATGCGCATGGTAGGGTCAAGACCGTCAAATGCCTCGTCAAGGAACAGATAAGGCGTTCTGCACGCAATGCCGCATATGACCACGGCCTGACGCTTCATGCCCTTGGAGAAGGTGTTGAGGCGCTTGTCCATAGGCAGGTTGAGAGTGCTGTGCAGTTTTTCAAACAGCTCCTCGGAAAAGCCGGGATAAAAGCGCTTGTAATAGGCCTTCATTTCAGAAAGGGTCATTTCGTTGAACTGGGTGGTCTCGTCGTTTATGAAAAAGACCTTTTCCTTGACCGGTACATTGTTGTATACGTTCTGACCGTCAATGGTCACCTCGCCCGAACATGGGCGGTAGATGCCGGAAAGCATGCGCAGCAGGGGGGATTTGCCTGCACCGTTGGAGCCCAGCAGACCGTAGGCACACCCTTCGGGGATGGTTATGCTCACTCCGTCCAGCGCGGCAATGTCGTCAAAACGCATCACGGCGTCTCTGATTTCTATCATTCTTGTACCTCTTTTCTGTCCTCAGCCCATATTCTGTCCACGGCTTCGGCGGCCTCACGGGCGGTGATGCCGCTTCTTTTTGCGGTGTCAAGTGCGGCTTCCATCTTTTTCAGAGCGTCGGCACGCAGCGCAGCGGCGGCAGTTTCACCCTTTGCAACGTAGCTGCCCTTGGCGGGGATTGAGTAGATCAGTCCCGCCTGCTCCAGCAGAGCGTATGACTTCTGCACCGTGTTGGGATTTATGCCCAGCTGCTTTGCCACCTCGCGCACGGCGGGCAGCCGCTCGTCCGGCGTCAGCTGCCCGGAGGATATCAGCGCCGATATTCCGTCAAACAGCTGCTCGTAAATGGGTGCTTTTCCTTCGAGACTTATGTCGAACACATTCCAGCCTCCTTTTCAGAGATATCGTACCGTATGGCACGCTGTACTAACTGTCTTAACTGTATTATTTGTGTTAGTACAGTTGAATTATACGCCGGAAAGATATCCGTGTCAATACCCTGTATGTTAATAATCTGTGAAAGAAGCTCCATTCATATTACCGGATGATTGAATTTTGGAAACTTGCGATTGACGAATCAAGGAAAGACTTAAGGGTTAACCACTGATATCCACAGACAACATACCTTATCTGCCGCGGGAACCGTTTTCTTTACATGTCTGTTTTCTTTTATCGGAGAATTTATGATTGCAGAAGTGTCAGTTCTTTCAATACCCTGTTCCGGTAACAAAACAAGGCAAAGCCGCCGGATCAGATCCGACGGCTTTGACTGTTTTCATTTCATAATGCGTTTTTCAAGCAGAACGGCATCAAATATCATTCGATATCTTCTCAGCCCAGTGCCTCAATGTTAGCCATGACAGCCTCGTAAAGGGCAATGATGTCGCGGCTGACCTGCTTTTCGGTCTCAGGTACTGAATCTTTCTTGAGGTTGTTCTGCATGATGTTGTA
>JAZUOR010000217.1:0-10077 GCA_045604745.1 Acutalibacteraceae bacterium
ATTCGCTGCCGCGCAGCCGTGTCACGTTGAAGCCTGCGCCGAATTCAACACCCTTAACGGCAGGAACACCGAATACGATGGACGAAAGCACATTTTCGATTCCACCGAACATGGGAGAACCGATGCCGGCGGGAACACCGACAGCAGCTACTTCCACGATACCGCCAACGCTGTCGCCCTCTGAATGTGCCTGATCCACAAGAGCGCGCATCTGGTTCTCGATTGCCGGGTTATTGACAGGAAAATGGGTCTGAGTGAGGCGTGTAAGGTCTTCGGGGCGAATGCGAAGCAGGTCGAAGGGGCGGTCGTAAATATTTCCGATGGCGTAGATGTGACCGCCGATGGTTATGCCGCGGCGGGCGAGTATCTGTTTGCATACGGCACCTGCGAAGGTAAGAGGTGCTGTGAGACGACCGCTGAAGTGTCCGCCGCCGCGAACGTCATTGAAGCCGTTGTAGCGCACGGCACCGGTGTAATCGGCGTGACCGGGTCGGGGAAGACGGGACATGCGTTCGTAGTCAACAGAGCGCGTGTTGGTGTTTTCTATAACAGCACACAGAGGTGCACCGGTGGTGGTGTCCTCAAGAATGCCGGAGCAGATCTCCGGAATGTCACTCTCACGGCGTGGTGTAGCGGTGGGGTCGTTACCCGGCGCACGGCGGTTCATTTCGGTCTGCAGTGCGTCCACATCCAGCTGCTCGCCGGCAGGCAGTCCGTCAATAACGACACCTATGCCCATGCCGTGGCTTTCTCCGAATATCGAAATCTTAATGTTTGTACCAAAGGTCGATGACATGTTTTTTCCTCCAGGGTTCTATATAGCCCAGTCGGGCAGAGTTTCAGTGAAAAAGTTTTTAAGCTCGGCAGAGGTCATGCTGCGAAGAAAACCGGTGCCAAGAGTTTTGATAAGCGGCAGGGAAAAGGAGTGTCCGGCAGCATACCAGTCTTCGGAAATGGCTTTGAGCAGACGCTCGGCAGGGATATTTGTGGAAACCGGCAGACCATGGCGCCGGAGAATGCTTTCGAGTTTTTCGGTGGTACCGGGAAGCGTCAGACCGGCACGTTCGCCTGCTGCGCAGGTGATGACCATACCGATCGAAAGAGCTTCACCGTGATAAAGGCTGTAGTCACTGACCGTTTCCAATGCCTGACACATCAGATCACCGAAGTGGAGAAGCGATCGGTCAGAGGGAGAAGCAAGACGCTCGTTCCTGACAGCGATCTTTGCCCGCGTGCTTATTGCAAGACTGATTACTTTTTCCGCATCGCTGCTGAAGCTGTCAAGTTCATTTAGCAGCTTTTCTGAGGCTATGCAGCCGATCATTATCATTTCGGCAATGCCGTTGTCAAGACTCCGCTTAGGCTGTGTTGCAAGTATTTCGGTGTCGCAGAAGACTGCAGACGGAGTCCAGTAGGTGCCAAGTATTCTGCGGCCTTCCGGAAGATCGGCATTGACCTTTCCGCCTACCGAACGGCTGACCTGCCCCAGAAGAGTGGTGGGGAAGGTAATATACGGAGAACCGCCAAGATACAGGGAGGCGGCAAGTCCTGCTGTGTCGCAGGCTATTATTCCGCCAACGCCAACGAAAAAGTCACCGTTTTTCATTCCTGCGCGGGCGGCGGCAGAACAGATGTCAGCCACAGTGTTCAGCCGTCGTGCACTTTCGTCCGCACGCACCACAAAGCGGGAAACCGTGTAACCGGCCCGTTTCAGAGACATCACGATGTCGTCTGCGTACATTGCGGCGGTGTTGCGGTCAAAGACGACCATCGTGTGTGTGGCATCCTTGACTGACGGAACCGACCGGACTGACTTGCCGAGT
The DNA here is from genome assembly GCA_045604745.1 of Acutalibacteraceae bacterium. GTDB lineage: Bacteria > Bacillota > Clostridia > Oscillospirales > Acutalibacteraceae > SIG598. The sequence goes on from JAZUOR010000217.1 coordinate 1,824, forward strand.
GAACGGATAAGTCCGCTTCCCACGGAAAGTTCGTAGCCTCCGCCGAGATTGATGGGGATAGATTTCATTTGATCACTTTCCCTTGAATATCATGAAATATAAATTATTGTTTGTTGTACGGGCTTTCGGGATTTGGATCGGTAGGATCCCAGCCGTTGTAGGGCTCATTATGATTGAGCTCAGCTGCGGCAGGCGGCTCAGGTCCGTTTTTGCCGGTTATTACAAGAACCTGAGTACCGGCAGGAGCGTTATCGTAAATCCATTTGATATCGGAAACGCACATGCGTATGCAGCCAAGAGAGCCGGGCTGACCCAGCTTTTCGTATTCCTCCATAAGCAGCTTTTCCGGAGACTTGGAGCTGTACGGAACGGAATGGAGCATAATCGGCCCTTCAAGTCGTATGGCGTACTGAGCATAGGTTCCGGTTACCATCTGACGCCAGTCGTATTTTTCGCCGATTTTGTAAAGCTTTGCAGGCGTTTCGTGACCGGGAAGGCCGGGAGAACACAAAATGCTCTTCACTAATTTGTTGTAATGTCCATAATCGTCCTTGCCAAGCACAATGGCGCTGCCGTTGTCACGATAAATGATTATGTAGTAATCACGGCTGTAGCTGGGCGAACGGACGTCTTCATGGTCACTGGACTCAGGGGCAGGCGGGGCATTATCGGAGAAAAGCAGGTCAATGGTCTGCTGGTTTGCAACGCCGGTAATATGCAGACCGGCATCACGCTGGAAAGTCTTGATGGCATTTTCTGTGTTCTTTCCGAAATCGCCGTCAAGTGTACCGGTAAGATAGCCCAGCTTGCTCAGTCGGTTCTGCAGCTTGGAAACCTCGTAGCCGTTGTCTCCGGTAGTGAGGCCTTCATAGGCTTCGGGAGGAATGTCGACCTGTGCAGGAGGTGTCACAGGTTCGGTCTCCTGTTCGTTCGGAGCAGCTTCAGGTGCGTCAGAGCCGGACGGAGGAGCTGATACGTCTGTTTCAGACGGTACTGCTGAGTCAGGTGTCTGAACGATGCTGTCCGATACTGCAGTGTCAGCGTCGGATACAATAACATCATCCGCATCAGGCTGACTGTCGGATACGGCAGGAGTGTCGTTATCGGTAGCAGACATGCCTATGCATAATATAAAATTGGCAATAAGCAGTACGGCGGTCAGGATGATCAGTGTTATTTTTTTCATGGACAGTTGATATTATCCTTTCAAAGCATATGTGAATAAATTATATCACATCAGCGTGTTGTTTGGAACATCAATATTGGGTGCTATTGGTGCTGCGTTTTCAATGTGTTTACCAGTGTCCGCGAATCAGTCTCTCGATGATGCACAGGGCATCACGCATCCAGAATTGAATGGCAAGATACCAGGCAGTCCGGCAGCTGACAGGAAAAGAATCAATACCGGCGGTGCGTGCGATGCGGCCGGAACGGTACTGGTGAAATCTGTCGGTTACAACGCCCACTCTCCGGGGCAGACTGCGCTCGGACAGAAGCTTTTTGCTGAAGAGGAAATTTTCATAGGTGGTGCTTGAGAGCGTTTCGGCAATAATGCGTTCAGAGGCAATGCCGTTATCAAGCAGCCATTGTTCCATTGCCTCGGCTTCGGCAAGCTGCTGGTCGGGAGCCCGTCCGCCGCTGACTATGCATACAAGGCTTTGATTTTTGCGGAGCTCTTCGGCAGCCTTTGCAAGCCTTCTGCGGAGCATGCGGCCGGGTTGGTTGTTCTTCAGCTTGCAGCCAAGAACCATCAGCGTGTATTCTCCGCGTTCTGCAGGCGAAAGGGAGCCCAGAAGCATGACTGAAAGCAGTGCGAGGAAAAGCAGCACGATAATGCCGGTCAGACCGAACAGGGTCAGACATGCGGCCTTGACGAACGGGTTCTGCAGCGAGCAGAGCGAAGGCAACAATGCAGAGAGCAGGAAGAAATATGCCCCGATTCCTGCCTGCGGAATCATGCCTATAGTCCACTGACCACAGATGAGAGAGGAATAGGAGAGCAGATAAAACAACGCCGAAAGGCTCATTATAATTATCTGAACCGGAGATGCTGAAGAGAAATGGAAACCGGCAATTGCGGCAGCGAGCATAATTATTCCCAGAATGGGAACGACAAGTCTTGCAAATCGCTTGTGGCCGTCTTCGCGTGCTCGAATGGCAATGGCCGCTTCGGTTACATTTGTTTGTCCTGCTGCCACCGACTTCACCTCCATGCAGTAATAGTGACGAGATGAGAATATTGCTGCGTGCATAATAATTAGTATAGTAAAACGATGCGTGAAAGTCAACGTCATGAGCCATGGTTATACATTTTTACAGCGGGAGTTGCTGGATTTTATCGTGCTGAATTGCTAAAGCACTTGACATAACTCTTGACCGGTGCTATAATCTACTAAATTCGATACAGCATACTGCTGTAATCAGGAAAAAGGAAATGGAGAAATCAGAATGATCACGGAAATCAAGAACGTTATTTTTGAAAAGTATCAGGTACGCAAGGGCAAAAAGAAGAAAACAGCCTTTATCGAGTATATTGAAAGTGTATGTGCTGAAAACAATATACCGGTGACTGTTGAAAAAAAGGAAATGAACCGCAATATAGTGATGGGTGCAAAACCTGAGGATGCCGAGATGGTTCTGGGAGCACATTACGATACGTGCGCAGTCATGTTTATGCCGAATTTCCTGACACCGAAAAATATACTGATTTATGTTTTATACCAGATTATTCTCTGCATAGCCTTGTTTATCCCCGGCGTACTTCTCTCTGCTCTGGCTGCATGGCTTGGCTACGTGGCAATAGCACCGATGGTGTTTGGTGTCTGCTGCCTTGCGGCTTGCGTATTGCTTATGGCCGGACCTGCAAACAAGCACACTGCCAATGATAATACTTCCGGCGTAATTACGGTTCTCAACATCATGCTCTCCATGACACCGGAACAGCGCGAAAAGGTCTGCTTTGTTCTGTTTGATAACGAGGAGCTTGGCCTGTTGGGCTCATCCGCATTTGCTTCCATGCACAAGTCTGCGATGAAGAATAAGCCTTTGATCAATTTTGACTGTGTGTCTGACGGCGACCACCTTTTTGTCAAGCTGCCGCGTAAGGATAAAAAGTCTGATTTCGGCATGGCTGTCACAAAGGCTTTCGGAGAAGCTGCAGACGAGACCGGGATGAATGCTGAAATAGGCGTTAATGGTCTTTATCCGTCCGATCAGTCCAATTTCAAACGCGGTATAGCTGTTGCGGCATTCAGAAAGTCCAGACTCTGCGGACTTTACCTTGCCCGTATACATACCCACAAAGATACTGTTTTCAATGAGCGCAATATTGAGTGCATAACCAGCGGAATGCTCAGGCTGATGGAAGACACTGCTGCGGAATAAAGAGAAAGTCATTACATAATAGAACAGTACTGAAAAAACAGCGAGGACACATCTGTAATAAGGTGTGTACCTCGCTGTTTGATCTTATGTGTGAGGGGCTTGGGTTTTCGGCTCAGAACTGACCAAGAGCTTTGAAGCGTTCGTATGCAGCCATGTATCTGCCGGAGGTGTAGAACTCAGGAGGACGGTGGTCAGGGTGAGAGGTAAGAGGCGCGCCTTCTGTGAAGGTGAAGTTCTCCCAGTCGGTGAAAGACTCAAGATACTTGTAGTTTGTAAACACGTAGCGATAGCCGCTTCTCAGAGGTGAGCAGCGAAGGATCTGATATTCATATCCGCCAAAACGGGATACTACACAATCCGGGTGGGACTCGGCATAAGCAAGAACATCGGCCTTGGGAACCTTTGTGCCGTAGAGGATCAGATACTTTATGCTCTTGCTTTCGTACACAGGAGAAAGGTCGGTTATAGCAGTAATAAAGCTGACATCAAGATGCTCAAGCTTACTGCAGCTGCGCACGAATTCAAGGTCTTTGATTTTCGTCTTGTTCAGCTCGGCATAACGCAGATCAGGGAGTTCTGCGAGGTATGAAAGGTCCTTGATGGGGTTGTCCATAAGGATGACACACTGAAGTTTTTTCAGGTTGGTAATAAGGGAGATGTCTTTGATCTTGTTATGACCGAGATCCAGAAGCTGAAGGTCGGTGCAATAGAGGAACAAATCACGGTAAAGCTCTTCGTCACCGAGTTTTAGCGTTTCATCGTCAGCGCTCAGAAGAGAGGAAAACACGATTATATCCGTGCGTACAGTCCAGCTTTTTCTCTTGTTGCCGAATGAGATTTCCCACACGAATTTGCTTTCGGGGTACTGATCTCTCCACGCTGCCATCTGTTCGTTGGGAACACCACAGCCGCACATGTCGACTTCCTTGAGTGCAGGAAGATAACGAAGATTTTTGAATTCCGAATCAAGCTGTTCGATGTCAGTGACCGAAGCACGGTTGAAGTTGATTGTTTCAGCGGTATTTTCAATATCCATTCCGTTGATGGATACGGTCCAGAGAAACTGGCATTCGGGAAGCTGCTCGCTTGCGTACAGAAGAGCATCATATGCGGTGCAGCCCCTTGCATCCACAGACTTCAGCTCCGGGAGAAGGGTCAGGCTGCGGATTTCCGCATCGGCAGCGTCACCGGTCACAATTTCGGTGGTGTCAGGTGTATAGGTGGTGCCGCCTACAGTGATATCCCAGTCTATCCTTGATTTGAGATCAAGCTGGAGGATTGCGGCAAGAGCTTCTGCGTCTGTGCCTCTTGCGTCGATATACTCAAGAGAATCAAAGCAGGCGAGAAGAGGGATATCTTCGATTCGGATGCCTTTGGTCGAGACTTCAGAGGCAGTATTCTCGTATGTACGACCGTTTATATCCACAGACCAGAGAATGTCACATGACGGAAAACTGCTGATAAGCTCTACGATCTGTTCGGCAGGGATATCGTTGTCGCGGATGTCGATAGAGGATGGATTTCTGAGCTGATAGAGCTCGTCGGTGGATGTGATACCGGCAGCGCGCAGATCAAAATCCTTTTCAAGGACACCGAAAGTTCGACCGTAAACAGTAGTGGACATTGAGAGGATGACCGTAAGAACAATAAGCGCAATACCGATTATGGTCAGCGGCAAAATTACTCGCGGATTAACGCCGCTGCGGGTTTTGCTGATGTTCTGAACGGTTTCGGGCTTTTCCTGCGGAGTGGTGTTGCTGTAGTTTTCGTTCAATGGACTGCACCTCCGATTTAACATAATTATTTATTTAATTATATGATTAAGCGTACGTTTTGTCAACAAATACGATGCTGTTATTATCATGCCGGATTGACAAGTAAAGTTGATGAATTTATAATTAGAAAAAAGCAACAGCGAGGAGTTCGCCATATGAAGGTTTCTGTATTCTGCATGGTATATAATCACGAACAGTTCATCCGTTCGGCACTGGACGGATTTGTAAATCAGAAAACAGATTTTGATTATGAGGTTTTCGTACATGACGACGCCTCCACTGATAATTCCAGAGCCATCATTCAGGAATATGCCGACAGATATCCCGAAATCATAAAACCCGTTTTTCAGACGGAAAATCAATACTCCAAGGGCGTGCTTATTCTTGAAGAGTATGTTCGGCCTGTTGCCACAGGAGAGTATATTGCAAAGTGCGAAGGTGACGATTACTGGACTGATCCTATGAAGCTGCAGATGCAGGTGGACTTTCTGGATGCTCATCCCGAATATTCCGCCTGTGTACATAACACTATGGCTAAAAATGTTTCTGACGGATCGGAATATGTGATGTTCAGTCACACTAAAGACGAAGACATCACCTTCGACGATGTGATTGAACGCGGCGGCGGAGCGTATCACCTGTCGTCGATAATGTACAGGGCAGAATGTGAGGAGAACAAACCCTCCTTTTATTATGCTGCAAAGGGGTATAACGATTATCCCTTTGCCATACAGCTGGCTTTATGCGGTAAAATTCGTTTTATCAATAAAACAATGTCGGTTTATCGCGTAGGCAATGTCAGGTCATGGTCCGGAAGAAATCTTCAGCAGGCTCAGAAGAGAATCGAGCATTACAAGAACATAATTGAGATGCTCAGAGAGGTTGACAGATGCACCAATGGCGAAAAAAGTGAGATCATCAACCGTACCATCACAACACATGAATACAGAATACTCTCTGCCGAAGAGAATTATGCCCGGATGCGAAAGCCTCCGTATGACGCTCTTTACCGGCAGGAGCCGCTGTCCGCGCGGGTGAAAATGCGCATCAAGGAGCATGCCGGCTGGCTGACCAAAGTCTACAGAAAGCTTAAGCACAGCTCGTAATTATAAGATAAACAGGTCCGGATACTTCTGCCGGTTGACTGAACCGCAGAAGCATCCGGGTTTTTATTTTATCAGTTGCCTCGGCCGAGCATTTCCTTTACAGCCAGCACAAGAAACATATAGTTCGAAGAACCTCCGCCAAGAACATATTCGGTCTGCTGCCAGAGATAAGGGTAGTCCAGCAGTTCCGGAAAATCGGGGTGAATGAGCGCAGTGCCTGATACAACGCCTCCGGGGATATAGGACCAGTCGGCGCGGTTGGCTCCGTACGCAGAGGTTACCGAGCGTGCGCCGATTCCGGAGGCAAAGGAGGAGGTGTTTGAGCCCGGATGAGTGCCGAGAATAAAGTTGAGTGAGCGGTAAAGCTGTTCACCGTCGAAGATGTCCGGGAAGTTCCGGTGCAGGAACCAGTAGCGGAACGCTGCGGACTGTATGGTCCAGCCGGAACCCCAGTAATGCGGGCGATAGGGGATCCCGTATGGATTGGTATTGCTCATGCTTTGGATTTCGTCCTTAAGCTGATGCAGAGCCTTGACAAAGGCTGCGCGGAAATCTTCATTCCCGACGAAGCGGAATATCTTTGCAATCATGTGCGCGGTGAAGTGCATATCAGACAGAATGAAATCCAGCCGGCTGACAATGTAATCAAGATATTCACTTCGGAAAGTGGTAAGAAAAAGCTCTGTTGCGGCGTGTATTCCTGCTCTGCATATATCGCTGCTGTCGTCAGCGGTGGATATGGCTTTTTCGTAAAGCTCGGCTGCAATGTCGAGGGACTCAGTGGAAAGTGAGCGGTCATATGAAGCCATAACTCTGCTGCATGCCGCAAGGTGACACGCAGTGCAGAGTTCACGCGCAGGGTTGATTTCGGTAAATACCAGACGGTCATCGGAATTCTGGGCAATGCCGTCGGTCATTACAGATGCATCGCCCAGAAGAACATACTGGCGCATGTCCGGGCAGATTATTCCGCGGTAAAGCCGACCCAGTGCTCTGTATCCGCCTATGACAGACAGCAGACCATGTTCAATCTGCTGATGGAAATCATTTATGCCGTCCGGTTGGTGAATCTCTACTGTTTTTGTCGACTGGTCAATGGTCGTAGAGTCGTACTCGACGCCGAATTGTTCACATATCATGGCAAGGATATAGCATTCACCGGACTGAGATTCGATGCGCAGATCATAATCTCCGGCATCGTGCCAGCCGCCGGTATTCAGGCCTGCAATATGATCTCCCGACCGGAATTCTGTAAGGGTTTCGTCACCCTGCGAATAGCCGTCGAAGTGCACGCGGTTTACCGGTGCCATGCAGGCGTCGTCGTTATGGCACAGGCCGTGCCATACTCTGTATTTTTCACTTACCCGCATGTGACACATCTGTATCGGCAGGAAGTATTCAATGACCGGCTGCCAAACACCACGGTCATAGACATCATCCGCGATACGAAAAGGCGATGATGTGCTGCCGTCATAGCTTATCTGATAGAGTCCGGGTTCGGTCACATCACTGAAATCTGCCGTCAGATATTTATAGCGCAGAAAGTATCCCCAGCTGTGACCGTTGAGTGTTCTGACAAGAGCTTTGCCGCAGGCGGTCATGCGGTAAAGCTCTATATCGCTGTCGGCATGGTCGGCAGCATCAAGTTCGATTACAGCCATTTTGCTCTGTGCGGGATGGTAGCCGACGTTGGAAACCTGCACGACCGGCCTGTAGCGGTAGTCCGGCAGAACGTTTGGCGTGATTTCCCAGCGAAGCGCTCCATCGGTTTTGCCCGAAGGCAGAGGACTGCTCAGCACAAACCAGCCGTTGTTGTGGTTGTAGCGACCGTCGTACAGCCGCAGCTCGGCATCTTCGGACCGGATGTTTATCCTGAGACTGTCATCCTCCGGACAGAGAGTGAAGTGATGACCGGAGGCATAGGGTGCTGCGATTATATCGTCTGCTGCCATCGGATTGTACCCGCCGCTGCCGCACAGCGCGTGAATA
>JAZUOR010000218.1:0-3838 GCA_045604745.1 Acutalibacteraceae bacterium
CAGAATTCCTTCACCCAGATGATGGAAATAGCCCTGAACACGGCGGTGGCTCTGGAAAAATAAGACACGATAGGGTGCATGACTGCTGCGCATGAGCTTGCTGCACCCCGTTTGCCGGGCGTAATTGCGCGTCTGCCGAACGGGGTGCAGTGTGATTATTTGTAGAAATCTGTTGATTTTCAAGTTGCCGCAAAGCGATTGATTTACAGCAGTCAGGCTCTTTCGGCCTGCAGACAGGTACACAAACTGTGCCGATAGTGCAAGGACATTTGGGAGATATTACAAGATATCAAATCTTGACAAAACGTGCCGCATTCTGTTATAATCCCTAATTAATATTCAGTGAAAGTTAAGAGCAGAAGACAAAGGAAACAAGATAATTTGAAGGAGGATAACACATGCTTAACACCAATCCGGAAAGCAAGTTCCTCGCCGAAGGACTGACCTTTGACGACGTGCTGGTGGTACCTGCACACAGCGAAGTAGAGCCCCGCAACGTAGATATCTCCACCTATCTCACCCGCGACATCAAGCTCAATATTCCGCTCATGACCGCGTCCATGGACACCGTCACCGAAACCAAGATGGCCATTGCCATTGCCCGCGAAGGCGGCATCGGCATCATCCACAAGAACATGACCATCGAGCAGCAGGCCGATCAGGTTGACCGCGTCAAGCGCAGCGAGAACGGCGTCATCGTAAATCCCTTCTATCTGGCTCCCGATTGCCTTGTTTCCGAAGCCAATGCCCTCATGGCAAAGTACAAGATCTCCGGCGTTCCCATCTGCAACGACGGCAAGCTGGTGGGCATCATCACCAACCGCGATCTGCGCTTCATGACCGACGCGGATTTCAACCAGCCCATCGCTGATGTCATGACCAGAGAGAATCTGGTTACCGCTCCCGTGGGAACCACTCTCCAGCAGGCACAGGAGATCCTCCGGGTCCACCGCATCGAAAAGCTGCCCATCGTTGACGATCAGGGCCGTCTGCGCGGACTCATCACCATCAAGGATATCGAAAAGTCGGTGCAGTATCCCAATTCTGCCCGTGACAACAACGGCCGCCTGCGCTGCGGCGCTGCCATCGGCAACACTCCCGACGTTCTGGAGCGCGCCGCTGCACTCATCGAGGCTTCCGTCGACGTGCTGACTCTGGACTCTGCCCACGGTCACCACATCGGCATCATTGACTGCGTGCGCAAGGTCAAGGCCAAGTACCCCAACATTCCCGTCATCGCCGGCAACATTGCCACCGCCCGCGCTGCCGAGGAGCTCATCGAAGCAGGTGCCGACTGCATCAAGGTCGGTATCGGCCCCGGCTCCATCTGCACCACCCGCGTGGTCGCCGGTATCGGCGTTCCCCAGATCACCGCGGTCTACAACGCCGCTTCCGTGGCTGCCAAGCACGGCATTCCCATTATTGCCGACGGCGGCGTGAAGTATTCCGGAGACATTGTCAAGGCTCTTGCCGCCGGTGCCAATGTGGTCATGGTCGGCTCTCTGGTTGCCGGCTGTGAAGAGTCTCCCGGCGATACCGAGATCTATCAGGGCCGCCAGTTCAAGGTCTACCGCGGCATGGGTTCGCTGGCAGCCATGAGCAAGGGCAGCAGCGACCGCTATTTCCAGGGCGGCAAGAAAAAGCTGGTTCCCGAAGGCGTCGAGGGCCGCGTGCCCTACAAGGGACCTCTCGCCGATACCATCTTCCAGATGGTGGGCGGTCTTCGCTCCGGCATGGGCTACTGCGGCTGTGCAAACATCCCCGAAATGCACGAGAAGGCTCAGTTTGTCCGCATTACCAACGCCGGTCTGCAGGAGAGCCATCCTCACGACATCTACATCACCAAGGAAGCTCCCAACTATTCCAGCCACAACTGATAAGCACATCCTGGCCCCGGACGGCATCTGCTGTCCGGGGTTTTTTCTGTGCTGACACTATGCGGATACAGATAAATACGCAAAGTAAGAAACAGATAGTTATTGACCTTTCCGGAAGAATACTGTAAAATGTACTGTGAAGTTGTGTCGGTATATAATGACCGCACAGCGACCGCATGCAATTTTTTCGGTAAAGGTGGCGTTTAAATATGCTTAGCTCCGGTCTTCGCAGTTGGCAGCAGGAAAACAAATACCGTGTTTCGGACGATACCGTATACGGCGTATATGAAAACATCGGCTTTTCGGTGAACGAGGAGGACGGCGGACGGCTGTTCATCTTCATGCTTTCCGGCAAGGATGAGGCTTTCGATATGCTGGAGGATCTGCTGTGCAACCAGAGCGGCGATCTGCGCAATGCCCAGGTGGGCGACGTGGAGAGCTATCTGGCGGTGTTCTTTGACGATGCTGACGGACGGCTTAGCAACCAGAGCATGAACGATGTGCTGGACTACATCGCAGGCAACTTCCGCACCTGCGGCTTCCGCACACCCAACGTGTGCGTCAAGTGCGGCGCTCCGGCGACCAAGCGTTCCTTCTACAACGGCATGGTGCAGCCGCTGTGCGCTCCCTGCCGCGAAGCGGATAAGATGGAAAAGGCTCACAAGGCCGCCGCTCCCGCTGCCGCCGACCATGCCGCCGACTATGACCGCCGCCGCGCGGACGATGAATATCCCGAACGCAGACGCGACGATTATTCCCAGCCCCGTTCCAGAGGCTATGAGGAGCGCGACTATCATGCGGCTCCGCCGTCCTGGGAGGATGAGGGACCCGAACAGTTCTCCGGAAGCGGTCTGGGCAGCGCACCCAACGGCTTTTTCGGAGCTGTACTCGGCGCAATTGCCGGACTGGCTCCCTACATAATCTCTTCCATGCTGGGCTTTGAGCTGGCAGCCCTGTGCTTCCTTTCGGGCATCGGTGCCGTCATGGGCTATGTGTCCTTCGGCGGACTCAAGGCCAAAAACAATGCTCTTGTGAATGTAATTGCCGTGAGCGAGATTTTCTCGCTGCTCATGGTCATCGTGCTGACCTGTGCATCCAACTTCGGCGACGGACTTTCGGTGGTGCTGGGCAATCTGCTTCAGCTGGCGGGACTCAACCTGCTCATGGCCGGTATAGGCGCTCTGCTGGGCGTTCTGGTCAGCCTTGATACACTGCACAAGTATCTGCTTACCGGAGAAAAGAACCGGTTCTGATTAAGCAATCTTAACAGACTGACAAGGGGGAATTTCTGTGAAAAAGCGTATATTGGCGGCAATGCTGGCCATCCTCATGCTCTTTGGCGCGTCTGCTGCTCCCACTCTGGCAGGAGCGGAGGAGGAAGTCTGGTCTGCGGCAAGCGAGTATTTCGACGGCGGCGACGTTAAGTTCGGTACTCTGGAGCTGCACAGCGGCGGCGCATATGCCACCCTGCACTTTGCCTATGGCTACGGTCTCAAGGCAACCGAGGGCGGCATGCAGGCAATAGCCGGTCTGCTATCGGAAAACCGATTCCCCGCTGTTAATCTTCCGTTTGACAGTGAAACTGTGGGCGGTCAGAGCATCTTTGTTCTGTCTGCCGATAATTCCGCATCTGTGGATGCGCTGATAGCTGCGCTTGAGCAGCAGAAGAGCACTGCCGTTCCCGAAACCGCAGTGTCTGATGCCGACGTTTCCGGTACGGACGTTTCCGGCAGCGATGCCGTGGAGGTCACCGTTCAGCTGACTGCCGAGCAGGCTGCAACTCTTCTTGATCTGTTCGGAAAGTTCGGCACTGAGAGCGAAGTTTCTGCCTCGGATGTTTCCGCGACCGATGCCGTTTCCGGCGCTGATGCTCCCGCTGCTTCCGCGACCGATGCCGTTTCCGGCACCGATGTTTCCGGCACCGATGTTTCAGCCAGCGATGAAGTCGGATCGTAGCCATG
>JAZUOR010000219.1:0-2249 GCA_045604745.1 Acutalibacteraceae bacterium
ATCCAGCGGGCGCTGAATACCGTCGAAAATGCTGCCGATGCGGCCCGGTCCCCGCTCGACGGACATAGGCTCGCCAACGGACTCTACCGGTTCGCCCGGTCCGAGACCGCCGGTTTCCTCGTAGACCTGAATGGATGCCTCGTCGCCGTGCATCTCAATGATCTCGCCGATGAGGTTCTGTCTGGAAACGCGCACCACGTCGAACATGTTGGCGTCACGCATACCCTCGGCAACGACCAGCGGGCCGGCTACCTTTTTGATTATACCCTTGCTCATATCAATGAACCTCGCTTTGTTTTAGCAATTAGTCATTTCCGAAAATAATATCGGAACCGACGGCCCGTTCCACCGACTGGCGCACGGCTCTCATGCCGCAGCCGGTGTTTCCGGTCACTCCCGGAATGGGAATAACCGCAGGAACGGCTTGGTCCCTGTAGCGGATAAGCTCCGCCTCCAGCTGCTCGGCCAGCTGCTCGGTGATATAGACCACCGCATAGCGTCTGTCAGCCAGCTGGTCAAGGACGCGTCTGCCCTCTTCGGCATCGGACACAGGGAAGGTATCCATACCTAGAGCGGCATAACAGTAAATGCTGTCCCGGTCGCCCAGAACGGCAATATTCATGCGTTCTTTCATTATAATTTGCCTCCTGTGGCGTTACAGCATGGTCCGGATCCGATCCGGCTCAACGCCGTTGCGCAGACCGGCAAGGATGATACGCACCTTGCGCATCTCCTCCTCCCGGTTGAGGATGTAGGAAATAAGCGGTTCAATGCCCAGAGGATCATACTTGTGCTCTTCCAGAACCGCCGAGCGGCGCTGGCGGCACAAACGCTCAAAGGCGGTAAGTCCGCGGCTCAGTGCCTCACCGGCATCCCGGTCGTGTTCGGAGACATACTCCTGCACCGCAGCCTCTCCCTGTGCGGCAGCCTCGGCAAGGCCGTCTGCATCAATGTATGAGCACACAGCCAGCGCACGGCTTATTGCGCTGCGTGTCCTGCCCATACGGGCAGCACGTACGGCAATACGCACATTGGCGGCAAACGCATCCAGTTCCGTCAGCTTCAGGGGCAGGTCACTGTCCTTGTGCTGCTTTGCCAACCGGATGGCTCCCTCCAGAGCTGCACGGTCAAGGATAACCTCGCAAAGCTGACCGTCTGCCCACGTCACCAGCGCTTCGTATGCGTCGGCAGCGTTGTCCTGCATAAACTCAGGCAGCAGATCGAATCGCTTTTCATTGACCGCTTTTTCTATGTCGGCCACCGGAACGGTAGCCGGATACATGCACAGATGCTTCCACTCGCACTGCTGCAGCCGCGCCTTGAGGGCAACCTTGAGATTGTGGAAGTCGTTGGGCAGGCGCAGAAAATCAAACTCGGAGCGATCAGGGGCGATCTCGTCAATCAACTCCCACGTGCGCTCGGACTGACGGCGAAGCATCTCGCTGTCATCCACAGCTGCTCCGGAACTTTCCCAGCCCTTATCGGACAAACGAGCGGCGCACCGGGCACAGTCGCCTGACGCCAGCAGACCGTCTATATCCTGAGGGGTTAGCAGCCTGACCTCGTTGGCACGCACCCGCGCAACGGCGAATGCGTAATCGGTGTCTTTCATAGGCTTCAAATCTCCATGTCTGAAGTGCTTAATCAGAAATGATATTATCAGTCAAAAAGAATTCTTCCCAACTGGTCTGACAGAGAATCTCTGTTCTGGTCAACTATCGCAGCAAAGGAACAGTTCTCCTCAATGCCGCCATAGCGCAGAACAAAGCCTCCGCCCGATTCGACGGTTTCGTCAGCAAGGGTAAGCTTCGCTCCCTTGTCTGCCAGTTTACTGTTGAGAGCATCCATAAATCCGCCGGGAAGGCGTGCTTTGTCGGCGGCAGAAAAAACAATCTGGCCTTCTCCTCTGTCCGCAAAACGGTACGCCAACCGCTCACACACCGCAAAATACTGCTCGACAGGCAGGGTGCGCAAGCGCTTGAGAGCCTCGTCAATCACGCCCGTGACCAGCTCCTGACGCAGAGAGAGCAACAGCTTGCGTCCCTCCAGCTCAGAGCCGGAATCAGCGATGCGGCCGATAAGCTCTGCCTCCTCGCGGGTCTTTTCCACTATTGCAGCCACCCGGACTTCTGCGTCGGAGTCAGACTGCCTTAATATTTCGGCGGCTTCGGCCTTTGCGGCTTCAGTGATCTCCGCAGCCTGCAGGTCAGCACCCGCCTTTATTCTTTCAAGGATCTTTTCAAGACCGG
>JAZUOR010000220.1:0-5944 GCA_045604745.1 Acutalibacteraceae bacterium
TCCGACTTCCTGATGGATATTGAGTTTGGCTGTGATCTTCGTACTTCGTGGGCAGAGAACCGGGTCGTGCTTCGCGGCGAAGAACCCTGTTCCGAGTGGAAAGAGCAGCCCGACGGCTCGGCCGAGGTAATTGCTGAATCGGCGGAAATGCTGTCAGAGCCTGCGTACCCCGAAATGCCTCTTGCAAGAATATGTCTTGCCGCAGCTGCCAGCCGCAGCTTTGAGCGAAGCTATAAGAATCTGCACGAAAAGGTGCTGCGCAAGCTTGGAATAAAGCTTGCCTTCCACGGACGTACCGAGGAGCCCGACCGCTGGGATTATTCCGACTACGTTTATCTTTTCAGCGCAGATACTGCTGCCGAGCTCAGGCGGAGCATAAAATTCATCACTGAGGATCACCCGCTGCCAAAGAAGCCGGAGTCCGCGGTCGAAAAGGCAGATGTGAAGAGCGACGCAGAGTAAATGAATCAGATTTAAGATCATGTGAGGAAACAGACTATAGCCATGTCACAACCGATCATAGAAACGCGTGCCCTGTCGCTGACCTACTCGGCGGGCACAATGATGGAGATACACGCCCTTGAGGATTGCTCATTTTCTCTTGAGGCAGGGGAGCTGATGTGCGTTATCGGGCACACCGGCTCCGGTAAGTCCACCCTTGTGCAGCTGCTCAACGGTCTGCTGACACCCACCTCCGGAGAGGTGCTGCTGGGCGGCGAGAATATATTTGCAGATAAAAAAAGACTCCGCAAGGCCCGCTTTGAGGTGGGTCTGGTGTTCCAGTATCCTGAGCATCAGCTCTTTGAGGAGACGGTGCGCAGGGATATTGCCTTCGGCCCCAGAAACAAGGGACTGACAGGCGCAGAGCTGGAAAAGGCCGTTATGCAGGCTGCTGAGTTTGCCGGTCTTGAGGAGAGCCTGCTGGACAAATCTCCCTTTGACCTTTCGGGCGGAGAAAAACGCCGTGCCGCCATTGCCGGAGTCATGGCGATGCAGCCCAGGGTGCTGGTGCTGGACGAGCCCACCGCCGGTCTTGACCCGGCAGGCAGGGAGCAGCTCCTTGACCGTATTAAGAAATACCGCGACCGCACCGGCAGCAGCGTGGTGCTGGTTTCACATTCCATGGAGGATGTTGCCGACTGTGCCGACCGTGTGCTGGTGCTGGACCACGGCAGAATGGTGTGCTGTGACGTGCCGGAAAGGGTGTTTTCCGACGCCGAAAGGCTGGAGAGCATCGGTCTGCGCGTGCCGCAGATCACCCGGATATTCCTTGAGCTGAAGAGGATGGGGCTGGATGTGAACACCTCCGTTCACACCGTGGAGCAGGGACTGGCGGAAGCGCTGCGTCTGCTTGGCAGAAAGGGAGGTGAGGACCGTGGGTGATATTACTCTGGGTCAGTATTTTCCCGCAAAGTCGGTCATCCACCGTCTTGATGCCCGCTTCAAGCTGGTCAGTCTTGTGGCACTCATAGTTTTTGTCTTTCTTGCAAAGTCGGTGGCGGCTGCAGCTGCAGTGGCTCTGTTCACAGCGGTTATAGTTCTGCTTACCCGTGTGCCCGTTGGTATGTTCCTGCGCAGCATGAAGACCATATGGTTCCTCATTCTGCTCACCTCGGCACTCAATATGTTCTATTATCCCGGTGAGGTCATCTGGTCGTGGTGGAAGCTTTCCATCACCTTCGAGGGAGTGCGCCAGAGCTGCCTGATCGCTTTGCGCCTTGTTTGCCTTATGGCACTGAGCTCTGCTCTGACCTTCACTTCGACTCCCACAGAACTGACCGGAGCCATCGAAAGCCTGCTGTCGCCGCTGCGGCTGGTGGGCGTAAAGGTGCATGAGCTTGCCATGCTTATGAGCATTGCCCTGCGCTTTGTTCCTACTCTTCTTGAAGAGACTCAGAAGATCATGAGTGCCCAGAAGGCCCGCGGTGCCGATCTTGAGAGCGGCAATATAATCAAGCGGGTCAAGGCACTGGTGCCGGTCATTGTGCCGCTGTTTGTTTCGGCATTCCGCCGGGCGTATGACCTTGCACTTGCCATGGAGACCCGCTGCTATACCGACGGCAAGGGACGCACCCGTCTCAACGAACCCAGAGCGCGCCTGCGCGACTGGCTGGCTCTGCTGCTGGTGGCCGGCATGTGTGCAGCGGTGGTTTATCTCAACGGCATGCATTGGAGAGAAATTTACCGGGGCGGCGAAGCTCTGGCTGCCGCACTTATCAGGAGCATATGAGAAATCTTCTTATTTCCCTTGCCTATGACGGCAGGGCGTATCACGGCTGGCAGATACAGCACAATGCCGATACCGTTCAGGCTCAGCTGCAGAGTGCCATGGAAAAGGTGTTCGGCAGCGTGCCGCCCATAAAAGGCTGCAGCCGCACCGATACCGGTGTGCATGCCCGCATGTTCTGTGTAAGCTTTGCCACGGAGGCAAAAATTCCCTGCGAGCGGCTGATTGCTGCGCTCAACGTCAATCTTCCGCGGGACATCGCCGTGACCTCCTGCCGGGAGGTGCCGGAGGATTTTCACGCCCGCTACAGCTGCAAAGGTAAGCGCTACAGCTATGAAATATGGAATTCGCCGGTTAAGAATCCTTTTCTTGACCGGCTTGCCACCCGTTGGCCGTGGCCGCTTGACGCAGACAGAATGCGAAAAAACGGACTGCCTTTGCTTGGCACGCACGACTTTTCCTCCTTTTGCGCCGCAGGCAGCTCCATAGATCCACGTGATCCGGATGCTGACACGGTGCGCACCATTACCGGGCTTGACGTGTGCAGAAAAGGCGATATGGTAATGATAACGGTTGCCGCCGACGGCTTTCTTTACAACATGGTAAGAATAATTGCCGGAACGCTGCTTGACATGGAACGCGGCAGGATTCCGGCGGGAACGATGGAGGAGATAATCCTTTCCTGCGACCGGGAGCGGGCGGGACACACTGCGCCGCCCGACGGTCTGTATCTTGATGAGGTGTTTTATAGTTTATGAGTCAGAAAAAGAAGCATATGCTCAAGCTGGACAGCAGTCTGGGCAAGGTCAGACGGCGCAACAGCGGCTTTGCGGCGGAGGAAGAGCGCCGGCGCAAGATGGTTCTGTATGCCGGAGCCGTGTTTGTGGCAGTGCTGGTGGTCATGCTGGCGATACTGGGCATCGGAACGGTGATTGCCGAGATCATTGCGCCCGATAAGGTCACGGCATCCTCTGCACCGGACGAAAAGCCCATGACCGACGATGATGCGCTGATACTGCTTACGCTCAAGCTGTCCGACGACCATAAGGAGGTCGAACAGATGGTGCTTGCCCGCCTTGACCCGATTGACGGCAGATCATACGTCTGCGGTCTTTCTCCGCGTCTGACCTGGGACGGCAGGACGCTGGGAGAGTATTTTGCTCAGGAGGGCATCGAAGGTGTTTCAGGAGCGGTGGGCGGACTGATGGACTGTGAGGATGTGTTTACTCTGCAGGTGGATTACACCTCCATGCGAAAGGTGATAAATATATTCGGAGGGGCCACTATAACTGTGCCCTATGCCATCAAATACGATTCGCCCAACAACGACCGCAATCTGAATGTTGCTCCGGGAACACGGGAGTACACCGGCTGGGAGATAGCCCGTCTGCTCAATTATCCCTACTGGAACGGCGGCGAGCAGGAGCAGCTGTATATGTACGCCATGGTGGTGGACAGCATCATCAATGAAAACATGTACTACACATCCTCCGACCAGCTCAAAAAGGTACTGAGCAGGCTGTATGAAGAAGCGGAGACCGATCTGACCATGACCGACTATCAGCTTCGTTCGGCAGGTCTGCTGTATCTCTGCTCGGTCAACAGAGAACTGGATGAGGGTGAAAAGCTTTCCGTGATAGTTGATATCTGGCCGGAGGAGCAGCCGGACGGAACGCTGGCATATTCGGAGGAAAATCTGAAAAATATGCGCATAGTATTTGGTCACCGCGGAATTTCGGAGGACTGATGAATGTATTGCAGACAATGCGGATTCAACAATGACAAATACAGCAAGATGTGCAAGCGGTGCGGCTCCGACCTCACAAGGCCTGTCGGTGAGTACAATCCTGCGCCTTCAGAGCCGGGGAAGCTGCGCCATGCACCGAAACAGGAAACCTTTGTCGACTGGTTCAAGCGCCGTTTCCGTCGTCTGGAGCGTGCGGCGCTGGACAAAAGCCATCGGCGCCCGTTTATTATTGCCGGGGCATGCATTCTGGCGGCAGTGCTGGCGTTTGTGGTGGTTCCAAGGATAATATCATGCTTTGAGGTTGTGCCGGACAGGTACGGAACAACAGCCGGTAACACCGCCACGTTCTGCCCGGTGGCGGTCAACGGAGATTATCTTTATTGCTCCCAGCCGGTAGGAGATAATCCGGGACTTTACCGCGTGAAGCTGTCAACGGGAGAGCCTTTGAAGCTCAGCTGGCACACCCTTGAGCAGGTGACATGGTATGAAGGATGGCTGTACGGGATCGACGAAACCGGAGCACTCGTACGCATGACTTATGACGGTCTTGATGAGCAGAGGGTTATTGATGAGCTCAATGTGCGCTATGTTACATTCTTCAATGACCATGTATACTATATTGGCGGTCAGGGGGCAGTGTATCGCGCCCCATTGAGCGAAATCAGCTCTGAGACCACCGCTCAGCCCCAGCTGGTGCTTGATTCAATGGTAAGTGAAATGGTCATCTTTGACGGGATGATCTACTACATAGAATATATGGGTATGGGCTATGAGCCGAATGTTCCTCTGGACAGCATCATAGATCCCGAATGGGAGCCGGGCAAGATAAGCTGGATAACCGGCAAGCCCACCGTGCCCGATTATCGGGTGGATGCCGCTGTACCGGGCAAGCCCATGGGAAATGTGTGCCGTATGAATCCCGACGGCAGCGGTCAGGAACTGGTAATCGGCGGCATGCTGTGCAATCTGTCGGCACACGGCGAATATATCTACTACATGACCCAGACCGAGGTCGAGGTCTCGGCATCACGATTTGACCCCGGTGCCCCCGGAACGATCATGATAAGGGCATCGTCCAGTCAGTTCTGGAGATTCAATCTCATGACCTCAAAATACACCCGCTTTCTTGCGGAGGGAACGGCACGTTCGGCGCTCAATGTGACCGACGCCGGCATATGCTTTGTCAGCATCAACGGTGACCTCGAAAAATGTCCCACCGTCGGCGGAGATCACGTACTGCTGCCCACTGAGGCGGTGAACGTGCAGGCGTATGCGGTCATAAATAACGTGGTGTATTACACTTCCAACAACGGTCAGCGTGTGGGATGGATAAACATTGACGGCAGCGCACCGCATTCGCTGTGGGAGGCTCAGTGGGGAGCGGTTGTGTTCCCGACGGTTTCGCTGTCTGACGCAGTGTCTCCTGCGGATACACCCGCGGAATAATATTTTTGTCAGGAAACGGATATGATAAATATGAACAATAACAACACCGAAAACACGGCATCACCCATTGACCGCCAGCGTATTGAAGCTGCGGTAAAGGAGATACTCATCGCTATAGGCGAGGATCCGGAACGGGACGGGCTGCTGGAAACGCCTGCCCGTGTAGCCCGCATGTATGAGGAGTGTCTGGGAGGTCTTCATGACGACCCGACCCGCCACCTCAAGCTGTTTCAGGAGGATTCCGGCAGCGACGAGATGGTTCTGGTAAAGGATATTCCGCTGTATTCCATGTGTGAGCACCATCTGCTGCCGTTTATCGGCAGATGCCACATTGCCTACATTCCCACAGGCGGACGCATCATCGGTCTGAGCAAGTTTGCACGCATAGTGGACAGCTTTGCCCGCCGTCCTCAGGTGCAGGAACGTCTGACCAACATGATAGCTGACTTTAACAACGATTCCCTCCAGCCGCAGGGAGTGGCAGTCATTATCGAGGCGGAGCATCTGTGCATGACCATGCGCGG
>JAZUOR010000221.1:0-5183 GCA_045604745.1 Acutalibacteraceae bacterium
ATTCCGCTCTGCAGTCGCTTGATGTGCAGAACAACAATCTTACTTCCCTTGACGTTAGCAGCAACGCCGCTCTGCTGGAGCTCTACTGCGAGGAAAACTCCATTTCCTCTCTCGATCTGAGCAAGAACAGCAAGCTGATGTCCCTTTTCTGCCACGACAACGGTCTTTCCTCTCTCAAGCTGAACAGCAGCAGTCCTCTTGCATACTTGGTGTGCAGCGAAAACAATCTCAGCGAGCTTAATCTCAGTGCCGCAAACAAGACAAACCTTACAACTTTGCTGTGTGAATCCAACTCGCTGAATTCTCTGGATCTCAGTGGCTGCGGTGCTCTTGAGTCGCTTGAATGCAGTGCCAACAATCTTACTGAGCTGGACGTGAGCGACAGCAAGCTTCTCACTAATCTTTCCTGCTCCAACAACAAGCTTACTGAGCTTGATTTGAGCAAGAACACTGCTCTCGACAGCCTTTGGGCTCCCGAAAACGCTCTGCGATTCTCCACTATGTCCAATAACATTGCCGCTGTTCCCTACTCGGTTTATTCCAGTCAGGCAAAGGTCACCATCCCCTCGGCAGTCGCAGCCGACACTGCAGTTGACCTTTCCTCCGAATACAGCATCAACGGCAAGACTACCGTTTACAAGTGGTATGACAGCGACGGAAATGAGGTCACACCCGCCACTGCCAAGAACGGTGTGTTCACCTTCAGCAGCGCCCTTAACGGCAAAAAGCTTTACTGCGAGATGACCAATGAAACTTTCCCGGATCTGGTTCTTACAACCACCGAAGTGACCATTGATCCTGCAGCTACCACTACTACAACAACTACCACCACCACTACAACGACCACTACCACCAAGAAAACCACCAAAAAGACCACCGGCACAGGAACCGGAACCGGCCTTAACGACCCGGACACCGGTGATGTGACCGCTAACAACAACGATGCAGCTGTGGCTCTTGCCATCTGTCTTGTGATCGTTTCCTCCGCAGCTATTGCTGCCATGACCACTGTCCTCGTCCGTCGCCGCAAGCTTGCTCTCGCTCTCGCCGGAGATGAAACCGGTGCCGATGCCGAACCGGTCAAGAGCGAAAACGTCGTGGCTGCCGAAGCCGAAGCCGACGTAAGCTCTGAGGCTGATGCAGAGGTCAATGCAGCCGAAACTGCTGAGAACACTGAGGAATGATCCCTTGTTCACAGCAAATTAATCATTAAAGAAAAGGGTCTGCCGTGTTTTGCGGCAGACCCTTTGATGACTTGTACAAGTTTTTGCTATGACTGCTTACTTTTCCTTGTTTCCGGTGAGAGGAGCAGAGGAATCAAACCCGATGGCCTTGGACAGTGCAGCCCACACGATGGCAGAAAGCACAACGGTCACGATGGTTTCGGGCAGCATGGTGGCTCCGTTGTAGAAGAAGGAATAGCTGTAGATGAGAGCGTCGCCCTTTGCGAGCCATGTGTCCTGCAGAGCTGCAGGCAGAGCGGTAACGTCAACCCATTCCTTCCACACGGTCACGCCGCTGAGGAAATGGCAGACGAATCTGCCCACTCCGGCGATGAGTCCGGCAAGTCCGGCGGCGACGGCAGGATTCTTCAGCTTTCTGGTGATGCCGGAAACGCCTGTGATACCGTAGGCGAGCAGGTAGTCAAACAGCGCGATTGCCAGCACTGCCCAAAGGGTGGTGGCGTAGCTGAAGTTGTCTATGCCGAAGAGCATCTGGAACAGGCCGTATACTGTGCAGGCACCCAGACCCCATCCCACACCGTACATCTGGCCGATGATTACCAGCGGCACCATGCTGCCGGGAGTGACCGTGCCGCCCATGGGCATGCGGATCGGAGTAAGCTCGCTGAGCACAGTGGCCAGAGCCAGCATCAGCGCGGTAAAAACAAGACGAAACGTATTTGAGCGGTAATTGAGCTTCATAATGGTAAACCTCCAAAATAAAATAAGCGTACCGGTCAAATACCGATACGCAAAAAAGGCTTACATTATGACAAATCGTAAGACTTCCTACGCCGGCATTATCCGGATCAGGTTCATGGGTTCGATGCGTTCGCGCATCATCTCAGCCGGCGAAGAAGCCAGCGCCCCTTTGCGAAAAAACTCTGCGCTGAACTGTGCACCGTTCATGCATGAGCCGTTTCGCTGTTCGATTTCGAGCAGATTATAGCACCGCGTCCGAAACTTGTCAATGGGAAAATTGGGAATAATTTGCAGCGGAATATTGAGGTTCCGGCGGCAATGCAGCAGTGTGCTGCGCTTGTCACGCTGCTGCATACCGTCAGGTTTTCCGGCGTTCGCAACCGTTTTCGCCGCAAAAACTGTTGCATGGGCACGAATAATCACCATGACTAATGTCTTTTTTCTGTGCGAAACGCGGGATTATTGCCTGCAGCAAAATCACTCTTTACTTTAGCTTGCTACCATGATAAAATACTGACAGGAAATTCCGTATTAAATTATTTGGAGGATCACACCATGAAGAGATTTCTTGCAATCGTTCTTGCAGCAATGATGATGCTGTCCCTGGTCGCCTGCGGCGGCGCTGACGGCAGCGACCTTGCCTACATCAAGGATAAGGGCACCATGACCATCGGCTACACTGTTTACGAGCCCATGAACTACACCGACGAGAACGGCGTTTTCACCGGTTTTGACACCGAGCTTGCCACCATCGTGTGCGAAAAGCTGGGCGTTACTCCCGACTTCCAGCTCATCGACTGGAACACCAAGGAAGCAGAGCTGGCCGGCAAGGCTATCGACTGCATCTGGAACGGCATGACTCTTGACGCAGAGCGCGAGGCTAACATGGCCTGCACCAAGCCCTATGTCAAGAACGCTCAGGTCGTCATCGTCAAGGAAGGCTTTGAGTACACCGACACCACCTCCCTTATCGGCAAGAGCGTCTGTGCGGAGATCGGCTCCGCCGGCGAAACTCAGATTATCGGCAGCGAAGAAACTCCCGCTGACGCAGGTCTGGCTCAGGCTGAGTATGTCGGCAAGTCCTATCAGACCGACTGCCTGATGGAAGTCAAGGCCGGCACCTCTGATGCTGCTGTCCTCGACATGACTCTTGCAAACGCCATGACCGGCGAAGGCACCGACTATGCTGACCTCAAGATCGTTGATCAGCTGGCTGTTGAGAACTACGGTGTTGCTTTCCGTCTGGGCTCTGATGTCCGCGACGAGGTCAACAAGATCTTCGACGAGCTCATCGCTGACGGCACTCTGGGCGCTCTGGCTGACAAGTACGGCCTTGAGCTGTCCGAGTAATCTCCGGATTATCTGAATAACTCTCGTGGGACAGGGTACCACTCTGTCCCACGAATTGTTTTATCTGCGATACCGCATCTATCACAGAATGAAAGGAACAGCATCTTATGGATCCGATTATCATCCGTCTGTTTGAGGGCTTCTGGCTCAACTGCAAGCTTTTCGGACTGACGCTCATTTTCGCTCTTCCTCTGGGACTGGTGCTTTCTCTTGGCTCCATGAGCCGCTTCAAGCCCCTTTCCTGGCTGGTAAAAACCTTTGTGTGGATCATTCGCGGCACACCGCTGATGCTCCAGCTGCTCATTATCTTTCTCGGACCGGGCCTCATGAATCTGGGCAACCCGTGGCCTCCGGGTGCCGACGGTCGTCTGACCGCCGCCACAGTGGCCTTTGTAATCAACTACGCCTGCTACTTTTCCGAAATATTCCGCGGCGGCATCCAGTCCATTCCTAAGGGCCAGTATGAAGCCGGTGCCGTTCTGGGCATGACCAAGCCGCAGATTTTCTTCAAGGTTACTCTGATGCAGGTGGTCAAGCGTATTCTGCCGCCTACCGGCAACGAGATCATTACCCTCGTAAAGGATACCTCCCTTGCCCGCATAATCTCCTGTCAGGAGATCATCATGATGGCCAACGAGTACACTGCAAAGGGTCTCATCTGGCCGCTGTTCTCCACCGGTCTGTTCTTCCTTGCGTTCGTCGGAGCACTGACTCTGCTGCTCAACTGGGCAGAGCGCAGACTGGATTATTTTAAGGCGTAAGGAGGTAATATGATGCCTGTTTTACAAGTACAGAACATAGAAAAGCACTTTGGCAGCACTCAGGTGCTGGAGGACATAAGCTTTGATCTGGAACAGGGTCAGGCACTGGCCATCATCGGCTCTTCGGGCAGCGGAAAGACCACTCTGCTGCGCTGCCTCAATTTCCTTGAGACTCCCGATGCCGGACGCATCATCGTAAACGGTGAGACTGTCTTTGATGCCGCCGATCCCGCTACCCAGCTGGAGCGCGAAATACGCAAAAAGCGTCTGCACTTCGGCATGGTGTTCCAATCCTTCAACCTCTTTCCGCAGTACACAGCGCTGGAGAACGTAACTCTCGCCAGCCGTCTGCTTGCAAAGGAGCGTTCCGATTACCGCGCCAACAAGAAAAAGATCAACGAGGAGATCACCGCCCACGGCTATGAACTTCTTGAAATGATGGGACTGTCTGCCAAGACGGATTTTTATCCCCACATGCTTTCCGGCGGTCAGCAGCAGCGCGTGGCTATCGCCCGTGCGCTGGCTCTCAAGCCGGATATCCTGTGCTTTGACGAGCCCACGTCAGCTCTTGATCCGGAGCTGACCGGTGAGGTGCTCAAGGTCATACGCGCTCTTGCCGAGGATAAGACAACAATGATAATCGTTACCCACGAAATGGCCTTTGCCCGTGACGTTGCCGACCAGATAATTTTCATGGATGGCGGTGTTATCGTGGAACAGGGCGACCCGGTGCAGGTTATTGACAATCCGAGAGAGGAACGCACCAGACAGTTCCTTGCCCACTATACACAGGGCTGATTCAGCAAAAAAAGGAGACACTTCCGGTTTTGACGGAGGTGTCTTTTGCTTTTGACGCAATGCAGGCAGGCAAGCGGATTTTTTGTACAATGATATACCGAAAGGGAATGAGTCCGGCTTTGTTCCGGGCTCATTCCCTTTGTGGTTATTCAGGTAGTTTTTATCTCTGCTTCTGGATTTATCTCAGCTGCGTATGCAATCAGCGTTAAACGCCGAAATGCGCCTCAAGCAGCAGCTCGGTCAGCTGATCGGTGGGACAGGCGTCGGGACGGGCGGTTTCGGCAAAGACCATGCGTACCGGCTCGTCGCTGCGGAACTCAGGCCAGTGGGGCAGAGGAGTGCCGTCAGT
>JAZUOR010000222.1:0-5508 GCA_045604745.1 Acutalibacteraceae bacterium
GACTTCTCCCACACCGCCGTTGATATCGCCACCGACGTTGTTGACCGCATCCACACGACTGCAAACAGTCACGGCAGAGTAATGGTCATCGAGCTGATGGGCAACAAAGCCGGCTGGCTGACCCTTTATGCCGGACTTGGCGGCGGCGCAGACATCATACTGCTGCCCGAAATCCCGTACGACCTCGACAGCGTGATCAAGTCAATCGAGAAGCGCGCTACACACAAGAGGAATTTTGCCATTATCTGTGTTGCCGAGGGCGCGATGGACGTAGCCGAAGCCAAAATGAAGAAAAAGCAGCTTGAGCAGAAGCGAGCCGAGGAGCATTTCACCTCTGTCGGACAGCGTCTTGCTCAGGACATTCAGAACGCAACCGGTCTTGAGGCCCGTGTGGTCATCCCCGGACATTATCAGAGAGGCGGCTCGCCTTCTCCCTATGACCGTGTGCTCGCCACCCGTTTCGGTGCCCATGCCGCCAAGCTTATCCGTGATGGCAGCTACGGTTACACAGTCGCCCTTAACGGCGACAGAATCGTTCGCAACAAGCTTTCCGATGTTGCCGGCAAGACAAAGCACGTGCCAAAGGACTGCGAAATAATTGATACCGCCCGCAGCATGGGAATAGGCTTTGGTGACTGATCAGCATATATTCACAAAGACCGCACCTTGTCCGTAAAACGAAAAGGGTGCGGCCTTTTTTTATCCACATGTATGAAAATCTTATCAGCTCTTGCTATTTACCGCCGTTTGCGGTACTATATATTGTATTAATCAACCCGGAGGTCAATATGGAGAACAGAACTCCTGCCGTATCAGTAATCATACCGGTATATATGGTAGAGGAATTTCTCAGGGAATGCCTTGACAGTGCAGTCAGGCAAACTCTGAAAAATATAGAAATAATTTGCGTCGACGACGGCTCGCCGGATAATTCGGCCGAAATAGTGCTCGAATACGCAAAAAAGCACAGTACTGTGAAGCTGCTGAGCAAGGAAAACGGTGGTCTTTCCAGCGCACGCAACGCAGCCCTTGACATCGCTCAGGGCGAATATGTCTACTTCCTTGACAGCGACGATTACATTGACAAAAACACTCTTGAAGAGCTTTACACCAAAGCATCAGACGAAGATCTTGATATCGTTTATTTCAACTGTGTACCCTTTTTTGAGAGCCAGAAGGTCAAAGAGCTCAACCAGAATTACGTCGATTATTACGACCGCAAGGGTGACTATTCAGCTGCCTGCGACGGTCAGACCATGTTCTCCAGAATGCGTGCCAACAAGGAGTTCATGGGTTCAGTGTGTCTTCAGCTCTATCGCCGCAGACTCATAGAGGATAATAAACTGCGCTTTTACGAGGGCATCATACATGAAGACAACCTGTTTTCTTTCCAGTGTATGATACTTGCGCAAAAGGTCGGATATATCAAATCGGCATTCTACCACCGCAGAGTACGCGGTGAGTCGATCATGACCTCCAATCAGTCCATGAAAAACGTACAGGGCTACATCGTGTCCTATGCTGAAATGCTGGCTTTCATGCGCGAGCGCGAAGTGTCAGCCGAAGCCTTCCCCTACATTTCCGAATATCTCTTCAACAGCATCTTCGGCAACGCTCGCCGCATCTTCCACACCCTTGATATTGCCGGCAGCGATGCCGTACTCACCAGGGGCGATTTCTGCGCCGCCCATTTTCTTGATTTCATCAAGCAGAGCACCGACACCAGTCTTGAGCGCAGCTATATCAAAGCTGAGAATGCAAATCTTCGCCGCCGCGTCACCGAGGTTGAAAACGACTACCGCAATTCCACCTCATTCCGCATAGGCAGCGCAATTACCCTGCTTCCGCGCATGGCTTCAACCGCAGTCAGAAATATCAGAAGACACGGTTTTTCCTCAGCTTTGCAGTTATTCCGCAGCAAGCTGAAAAAGAAATTCGGCGGTTCTTCTCCCCTTGTGTCCATAATCATGCCTGTATACAATGTGGAAGAGTTTATTGAGCAGGGACTTGACACCCTGCTTCGTCAGACTCTGAGCCGAATTGAAATCATCGCTGTGGACGATGGTTCAACCGACCGCTCCCTTGAGATTCTCAACGAATATGCCGCCAAAGACAAGCGTATACGGGTGTTCACCCAGCAGAACAAGTACGCAGGCGCCGCCCGGAATCTCGGACTTGAGCACGCTCAGGGCGAATATCTTATCTTCCTTGATTCCGATGACTTTTTTGCACGCAGGCTTGCCGAAGACGCATACGACGCTGCGAAAACCTGCGACGCTGACGTGGTTCTTTTCGGTGCCAAGCACTATCACAATCCCACCGGACAATACAAGGATGCCAACTGGCTGCTCAACAGCAGTCTTGCCCCTCAGAACCAGCCCTTTTCCTTCAGGGACTGTCCGGACGAGATATACCGCATAACCACTCCCTGTCCTTGGACCAAGATGTTCCGCCGTCAGTTTGTGCTGGATTCCGGTCTGCAGTTCCAGCTTCTTCAGAACAGCAACGACCTTTTCTTCACCTATTCTGCCCTTGCAATGGCCGAAAAGATCGTTACCGTTGACAAACAGCTTGTTTACTATCGCGTGGGGCTGGACAACAATCTTCAGACCACCAAAAGCAGGCACCCGCTTTGCTTCTACGAAGCCTACAAGGCATGGCATGACAAGCTTGCCGAGCTGGGCGTGCTTGATGAACTGCGCCACAGCTATGTAAACGTAGCCCTTGCCGGCTGCCTTTATAATCTGCGCTCACAGACCGACCCTGATGCAAAAAGGACAGTCTTTGACAAGCTCCGAAACGAAGCCTTCGCCGCGCTTGAAGTTATCGGTCATCGTCCCGAATATTACTATTCCATGGAGAACTACAGTGACATGCAGCTTGTACTCAACGGCAGCTTTGAGGACTACATGGCATCGCAGAAATAACAGCATATATAAAAACAAGCCCCCGGCCTGCTGGCCGGGGGCTTTGACGATGCATCCGTCCGTATTATTACACGAACAGATACTTAAGAACAAACAGAGCGGCAAGGATGCACTCGATGATGGAGACGTCCTTGAGCTTGCCGGAGAGAAGCTTAATAAGAACGTGAGCAATGATGGACAGGAAGATACCGTCGGAAATGCTGTAGCAGAAAGGCATGGCAGCAATGCAGATGAAAGCCGGAACAGCTTCGGTAACATCGTCCCACTCAATATTCTTGACGGAGCTCATCATCAGAACGCCGACAAAGATAAGGGCAGCATTGGTAGCGGCAGCGGGAACAAAGCCGGTCAGAGGAGCCAGAGCCAGAGCGAGCAGGAAGCAGACAGCGGTCACAACAGAGGAAAGACCGGTTCTGCCGCCGGCAGCAATACCGGAGCTGGACTCAACAAAAGTGGTAACAGTGGAGGTGCCGAAGACAGCACCGACAGAGGTAGCGATGGAATCAGCAAACATAGCCTTCTTCATTTCAGGCATATCGCCGTTCTCGTCGAGCATGTCGGCCTTGCTGGCGGTACCGATGATGGTGCCGATGGTGTCGAACATGTCAACAAAGGAGAAGGAAAGGATGATAGCGCCAACAGCAAGAACGCCCTCAAGGAAGGTCTTGCCCTGGAACAGTCCGCTGAAGCCCTCGGTAAAGGCAGCACCAAAGGAGGTCTTTGCCCAGGTTCCGAACTGAGAGCCGATGGTGGAGAAGTCGATGGCAGCGCTGGGAAGCTGGACAATGCCGGTGGGAACACCGATGGCCCAGTACAGAACAGAAGTGGCAGGGATACCGATCAGGATGGAGCCGGGCATCTTGAAGCGGCTCAGAACGGCGATAACCACAACACCGAGAAGGGTCATCAGAGTGCCGAACATTGCAGCGTCACCGGCAAGGATGCTCTTGATGGAGCCGATGGTGACCAGAGTGCTGTCGCTGTTGACAACCAGACCGGAACCGGTCAGGCCGATGAAAGCGATAAACAGGCCGATACCGACAGAGATAGCAAATCTGAGGCTCTTCGGAATAGCCTTGACGATGGCCTGACGAAGGCCGACAGCAGTAATGAGTATGAACAGAAGACCGGAAATGAAAACGATAGCCAGAGCCTGAGCGTAAGTATAGCCAAAGCCCAGCATTACGGTGTAAGCAAAGAAAGCGTTAAGGCCCATGCCCGGAGCAAGAGCGAAGGGTACGTTGGCCAGCAGGCCCATGAGCAGAGTGCCGAAGAAGGATGCCAGACAGGTAGCGACAAAGACGCTGGTTCTGACAGCAGGGTCGCCGCCGGCACCGTCAGCAATGATAGAGGGGTTGACGAAAACAATGTAGGCCATGGTGAAGAACGTTGTCAGGCCGGCGATGATTTCCGTCATGATCTTAGTGTTTTTCTCTTTGATCTTGAAGAACTTTTTCAACTTTTTTTCCTCCTGATTTATTTTTTCTGCAAAAGCAGCTTTGTTGTCTTCGGAGAAACTCCGTTGAATGAAAAGAGCCGATTCGCTACCGGCTTATGGCAAGTCTCGAATCAGCAATTAACAATCGACGGTGTTCGTCCAAATTCAACATATTTAGCATAACCAAGTAAGCTCAATATGTCAAGTAAATTAACCGATTTTTATTTCGGCACAATGACGGTTCTTTATCGTTTTATGTAGTCTGTTTTTTAACATTTTTGTAACAATAGTCCCACGACATTATTAATATACGCCGCAAAATTCGCATAACCATCAAATTCTGCGGCGTTGCAACATACTGACCGGATCAGTTGGCCTCTCTCATTCCGCCCGTTCCGGAAAGGCCGAGGCTTATTGATATGGCATGATCTACCTTATCCATCACACTGTCATCCAGCCTGCCCATACACTCCTTGAGCCTGCGTTTGTCAAGAGTCCTGACCTGCTCAAGCAGCACGACCGAATCTTTATGCAGGCCACATTGCGGAGAATTGAGCCGGATATGAGTCGGCAGCCGCGATTTATCGGTCTGGCTGGTTATCGCAGCGGCAATCACGGTCGGGCTGAAACGATTTCCCACATCGTTCTGTACGATAAGTACAGGTCTTATACCTCCCTGCTCGCTGCCCACGACCGGACTAAGATCTGCATAATATATATCTCCCCGTCTTACGTTCATTATGATCTCACTCTCCATACTATTTATATCATTCCTTGATCATCATGCGGTGTCCGCTTCTTGGATGAGGCAGATGTCCGCCGATAATAGCTTTGCCGTCCCTGCTAAAAAATAAACACGAACGGACAAATTAATCCGTTTTTTCTGCCTGCAGTAAATCACGCCAGCCTTCCTGTGTATATAATATTCTGCAGCAGACCAATTGCTATAACGCTAAAGAATGCTGAACCACAGTATTTATTCGCGATCGTGCAAAATAGTTTGCATTTCGACCTGTTATTGTGTATACTTATGGATAATGGTTAAAAGGAGTGATTTCGTTTATGAAAAATATTCTCGATCTGCTGGCCGAAAACCCTCGACTGAGCAACCACGACATCGCCGTCATGCTGGACATGGACGAG
>JAZUOR010000223.1:0-2108 GCA_045604745.1 Acutalibacteraceae bacterium
TCCGGTATCGACACCAACAAGGTCTACTTCTTCGCCTACACCAACATGGGTCTGCTGGCTGCCTTCGCCGGTATGCTCACCATCGCCCGTATGACCTCCGCTCAGCCCACCTACGGCCAGAACTATGAGATGGATGCCATCGGCTCCTGCTTCATCGGCGGCGCCTCCGCTTACGGCGGAATCGGTACCGTTCCCGGCGTTATCGTCGGTGCTATCCTGATGGGCGTTATCAACCTCGGCATGAGCATCATGGGCGTTGACGCCAACTGGCAGAAGGTGGTCAAGGGTCTGGTTCTGCTGGCAGCTGTCATCTTTGACATCGTTTCCAAGCGCTCCAAGAACAACTGATAGGCCTGTTTCCAGATGAACGATGTTCTTTCACGGCTGGATGAGCTTTACACGGAATATCTTCATGATATGAACCGGCTCTCCGGCGAGCACCACAATCTGCGCGGAGCCTTCAGCCGCCTCTTCGGCGGTTCCTCCGTCGGCCCCGGCTCGGACAGCTGCAACGACCGTTTTTACAACGGTGTGAAACGCTGCATCGACCGGTGCGCTGAATCCGGAGCTTCCTCCGACGATGCAGCGCAGATCATCCGCTACGTTCTTGCGCAGGAGCGCCCCCGCCCCTGCGGCCGGACCGAGCTGCTTATGCTTCAGGCCGCTCACGGATGTCTGATCCCTCTGGTCAGCCTTCTTGAGCCCGAAGCCGCTGCGGCGCTGTCCGGAGAATACAGCGTGATGATATCCGATCAGGCTCCTCTCCCCGTCCAGAAACAGCTTTTCAACGAGCTGAAAAAGCAGGCGGGAAGTGTCTGAGGACACACAGACTTGCACGACAATCACCCTGTCACGTCACACGGCGCGGCAGGGTGTTTTTTTGCTGCCCGGCATACATATTATGACCCAAAACTTGTGCATTTCCTAAATTCGACAGGTTTTTCATTCTATATATTGTGTTTTGACAGCTTCTGTGGTAATATATCCTTGTACACCTATATGGAAAGGTCAGACACATGAATGAAAGTCTTTAAGATACTTCATACCGCCGATCTCCACATCGGCTCGTATTTTTCATCCACGCCGGAGATAGCTGCCAACCGTAAGCTGGAGCAGCTTGATACCCTGCGCGAGATCGTGAAGATGTGCAGCGAGCATTCGGCTGCCGCTCTGCTCATCGCAGGTGATCTTTTTGATTCCCTGCGATGCGACCATCAGCTGCTGCTTGATGTGCAGGGTATTCTTGCCGAATGTCCTGTGCAGGTGTTCATCACCCCCGGCAATCACGACCCCGCTACGCCCGATTCGGCCTACATCTGCGAGGAATGGCCGGACAACGTGCACATCTTCAAGGGCGGCATCGAATGCGTAGAGGTGCGCGAGGGCGACGTGAGCGCCTGCATCTGGGGACTGGGCTTCCGCCATTCAATCGAAGCCGAAAGCCTGCTGGCGGATTTCAAGCCCAGAGAAAACATGATAAACATCCTGATGATGCACGCCGAGCTGGTGCCGGGTGAAACGGCAGAGAGCCGCTACAACCCCGTCACCTTTGAGCGGCTGGCGTCTCTGGGTGTGGATTACTGCGCCCTCGGTCACGCTCACAAGCACGACACCCGTGCTGCCGGCGAGTTTGTGGTGTGCAGCTGCGGCTGTCCCTCCGGACGCGGCTTTGACGAAACCGGAGAGCACGGTGTTTATGCCGGATATGTGGGCAGAGGCTTTTCGCACATGGAATTCGTACCCACCTCCAGCCGCAGATACATTACGGAAAAAATCGACGTTTCCGGCTGTGAAAGCACCGAAAGCTTTGCCAAGGCCATCGCAGGTTATCTCATCAAAACCGCCGGCGAGGGCTGGAAGGAAAACATCTACGACATCACTCTGCTGGGCGGTCTGAGCAAGGGTGTGCTGCCCGACTCGCAGGCCATCGCACGCCTGCTGATGGAAGACGTACACTACGCCCGTGTGACCGACATGACCACCACCGAGCTTGACCTTGACGCGCTGATGAAGGATACCAGTCTGCGCGGCGCCTTTGTGCGCACTATCGTGAGCCGCATGGAAAAAGACGAGGCCAACCGCCTGCGCTACGAGCGGGCGCTGCTGTA
>JAZUOR010000224.1:0-2496 GCA_045604745.1 Acutalibacteraceae bacterium
GCTTTTTCCACCATCATTGTGATTAGATTGGAGGAGAATGAGGTGACGATGAGAACGACCATAAACACAGCCGCAGCGCCGATTATTCCGCGGTTCTTTTTGCTGTCGCGCAGGATTGATGCACCTGCGACCATACCCTCGGCTCCCAGCTTGTCAATGAGCTTTTCGTTAATCGGAGCGCTCTTGCTCTTTCGGGAGGTGTTTCCTCTGATGCTTTCGATTGCGCCTGTTTTGCTGATTTTATGAGCAGGAATATATGCCGAGATCCACACGGTGAGGGCAGAGAAAACTGCAGTGAGAACAACACCCGCAAGGGATATTTCAAGGGAAACACGGTCAAGATCTGCACCGGAATAGCTTCCTACCAGAAAATCAAGGTGAGGCTTGAGGGCAACCATGCCCAGCTTTATCACCAGCAGACCAAGCACAAAACCTGCAGGAAGTGCCACAACAAGGAGAGAGAACGCCTCATAATAAACGCTGCTGCGCTTCTGCCTGCCGGTAGCACCGATGGAAGAAAGCATGCCCAGATATTTGCTGCGTTCCTCAAAGGACATATTGAACACATTGTAAATCAGCACCACCGATGCGGCGGTAATGAGCACCACAAAAAACACCGTCATCAGCTTTACCATGAGATTGATTGTGGAATCGGGAGAATTTGCAGAGAAGGCAAGCAGCAGGCTGTTTGCTTCGGTGAGGCGGCTCTCGCCCGAAATGGCGGTTGTAACAGCGGTGAGTTTGGCGGAAAATTCGCCGTCATAGAAGCCGCCATTTTTCAGATCAAAGATAACGGAGAGATTGAAAGGTGCGTCGGCAGAAAACTCCGACTCTGCGGCAGTCAGAGCAATATACGAAGCGGCACTGTTTCGCTCAAAGAACGGAGGCTCGATGAATCCGACCACAGTGTAGGTCTGTTCAAAACCCGTCGGTTTATGCACTTCTCGGAAATCCTCGTTACTGCCGAAATACGGAAAGTTCTGCGGAGCCTCGATTTCTTCACCGGGGTTAAGAACTATTCCGAAGGCAGGAAACTGAGTGATAGTTCCATTTGCTTCGTCCTTTTCAAGATATCGCTCAAAGCAGGCAGCGGAAAGAGTGTCGCCGATTGCAATTTCTGCGCCGTCCTCCAGAGCGGCTGTGCTGATGACTATCTCCCTTCCGTTTTCGGGCAGTCTGCCCTCAACCGCACGGATGTTCATCATATCAAAGCCGTTATTCTGATAAGCTTTGATGAAGATAAAGGGTCGCTCGATGTTTGCCGAAGCGGTGAATTCTGCATAGCCGAGGTCGGCGGAAATCGCAGTTTCTTCAACGAAATCGAGCTTTGTTATCGCATCGTATTCCTTGCGGGTAATATCGTATACGCTCATGTGCCAGCGGCCTTTTTCCTGCGAGGCAAGCTCCTCCAGATAATTGACGGCTGTATCCTTGCCCACGAAAACGCAGGTCATCAGCATGACCATAAGCATAATGCCCAGCATAGTGGTGAGGGTGCGCTTCTTATTTTTCGCCATATACTGGCGTGTCACCTTGTGAACGATGTTTCGATTAGTCATTGCTGCTGCCTCCAAGTATGCGTATACGCTCGTCACGGGCTATTTTGCCGTCCTCGATATAGATGATGCGGTCGGCCTGAAGCGCTATGCTTTCATCGTGGGTAATCAGAATAAGTGTCTGCTTATGCTTGCGGTTGGAATCCTTGAGCAGGGACATTATCTCTTCACTCGTCTTGCGGTCAAGGTTACCGGTGGGCTCGTCTGCAAGAACAATGGCCGGGCGGTTGAACATGGCTCTGCCGATTGCCACACGCTGCTGCTGTCCGCCCGAAAGCTGACTGGGAAGATTGTTTCGCCGCTCGGTCAGGCCGAGATAATCCACTATGCTGTCAAGACGTTCTCTGTCCATTTTTCTGCCGTCCAGCAAATGGGGCAGCACAATGTTTTCGTCCACATTGAGTACCGGCATCAGGTTATAGAACTGATAAATGAGTCCTATCTGGCGGCGTCTGGAAATCGCCAGCTTATCTTCGTTGAGGCTGTGGATGTCAGTACTTTCGATGAATACCTTTCCGGATGTGGGCTTGTCAACACCGCCAAGGATGTGCAGCAACGTGGATTTACCGCTGCCCGACGGACCGATTATTGATACAAATTCGCCTTTTTCAACGCTGAATGATACGTTGTCAAGCGCCTTTATGCGGGTGTTTCCCTCGCCGTATTCCTTGGTTATGTTTTCGCATCTTAATATTTCCATTTAAGTTAACCTCCGATTTATCTGTTTCTTCTGTGCTGTTGTGAGCGGCGGTTTGCTTCGCTCGTTCAAGCTATGGTCTGATTATAACAGATGATTTTGAAAGTAAATGACTCCCGGGTGAAATGTTCGGTGACATTTTAGTCACTTTTCTGTAAGTGAATCAAATGCGCAGCGAAATAAAAAGGTGTTATTTTCTTAAATATGGTTTACAACCCCATTATAAGTGTCCTAATAAGCAGA
>JAZUOR010000225.1:0-3384 GCA_045604745.1 Acutalibacteraceae bacterium
ATCCGACTTCGCCTTGGAAAACACCTCCCGGTATTCTCCGCTGAACTGCGTTTCCATTACGTTGTAATCCATTTTCTATACTCCCTTTTCAAAAAGTAAACTGCATGCACTGTCGGTCACCCGGCGGTAGCTTTCCTTGAACGCCGCCAGACGTTCCTCACCCTGAGGTGTGATGGAATAATACTTGCGTATTGGACCCAGCGGTGACTTTGCCTTGCGGCAGGCTATGGAGCCGTTTTTGTCCAGACGGGTGATTATGGGGTACAGCGTTCCCTCTCCCGGTGCTTCGAAGCCCGCCTCCTCAAGGCGGCTGAGTATTTCATAGCCGTAGGTCTCACCCTGCGCGATTATCGCCAGCACACATCCTTCAAGCACTCCCTTGAGCAGCTGTGCGTCGTCCATGCCCTCACTCCTTTCAGCTACTTTGCATTGTCAAGTAGTTTAACAACAATATAGCACAGCTACTTTGCATTGTCAAGTAGCTGTGCTGAATTTTATCTCTGCCGTAAATGCCGGCGACCGACAGCCTGAAAAAGCTGCCGGTCGCTGGGTTTGTATTGAGTAAAGCTGAGAAACAGGCGTGTCAGTCTTCAATGAGTTCCGGCTCGGTAACGGCAAAAATCACGTCCGGTGCCTGAGTGGTGGTTGAAAACTCCACGGGAGCATCCACCTCGAATTCCTCATCGGTGTCAAAATATATCGGCTCTTCGGCATAGACGATGTCCTCTCCCGGCTGAGCGAAGGTCAGCTCGCCGGTGGGCGCAAAGTCGGTGATGTCGTAACGCAGGAGGCTGTAATCGGAGCAGATGTAGAAGCTGTCGCCGATATAGAGACTGCGCAGCGTGCCGACCATCTTGCCGGGCTCGATTTCCAGCACATAGCGCTCATAGAAGCCGGTGTCATCGCTGTAGCCGTACACCAGATAGCCGTTCCATGTGGGGAACGCAATGACATCCTTTCCGGCGTTGATGAGAGCTGCTTTGTGGTTGTGGAGGGCTTCGGAATAGGAAATCTCCCTGCCCAGCAGCAGCTTGTGCTTTTCGGTCACGTTGGCGGGGTCGCTGATGTCAAACATGCTCAGCTTCATTCCCTTGGTGGCACCGGTCTCCTCGTCGGCATCCATACCAAGACCCAGCATCAGGCCGTCGGCGTAGGGGTGCATATACTGGGAAAAGCCGGGGATCTTGAGTGCGCTGAGCAGGGTGGGATTGGTGGGGTCGGACAGGTCAACGGCAAAGAGAGGATCCACCTGACGGAAGGTGACAAAGTAGCCGATGTCGCCGCTGAAGCGCACCGAATAGACCCTTTCGTCCTCGGCAAGGCCGTCCAGAGTGCCGATGATGTTCATGCCGTCGTCAAGGACGTAAAGTCCGTTGGCACTGAAGCTTTCCCATTCGTAGCTGTCGATGCCGTCGGTGAATATCTTCTCGGTGGAGCTGGAAGTGGTGGTGACCACGCGCAGCACACCGTTGTGGCGGTCGAGGGCAAACTGGTTTAACAGGGAACCGGGCACCTCGCCTGTGGCGGTCAGAGTGACCGAGCCGCCGCTGATGGTGTAGCTGATGAGCTTGGTCTTTTGGGTGTAGGAGCGGACGGTGACGTTTCTGCCGCCCTCCTGAGTGTCCTCCTCGGTGTTCTCAGAGAGTGAGCAGGCAAGGATAATGCGCTCGGTGTCGGCGTAGACGGTGCTGCCGTTGCCGAAGGTGGCCTGAGTGCTGCCGAATTCGCTGCCGTTTGTGATGTTGACCGAGGTTATGACCGCGTAGGTGGAGGTGGCGGGATCGGGCAGCAGGCACACGTCGGCGGCAGACATGGGGGTGAGCTGACCGTCTGCGTACAGGCAGGGCACAAAGGTCTCCGGCTTATCCTTGTCGATTTCGTTATACACGCCGTAGGCGGTAACCATGTACACATAGTCGCCGATGAGGCGGCTGCTGTTGAGGTGTCCGCTCTGGGCGCAGTCACCCAGCAGAGCGG
The DNA here is from genome assembly GCA_045604745.1 of Acutalibacteraceae bacterium. GTDB lineage: Bacteria > Bacillota > Clostridia > Oscillospirales > Acutalibacteraceae > SIG598. The sequence goes on from JAZUOR010000225.1 coordinate 1,978, forward strand.
GAGCGGTGCGGTCGGTGATGTCATACACCAGCGCGCCGGAGAAGGTGTCCGTACGCCAGTCGCTGTCCTCGCGGGGAACCTCCCTGCTGTACATGAGCACAAGGCGGTCGCCGCTGATGTACATGTCGTTGACCCAGAACCAGCCATTTTCGGGAGTGTGCTCCTCTGCCGGCTCGATGCAGGTCACCGTGGTCATCTTCACCGGGTCGAGGATGTATAAAGCGCCGCCGGAAAGACGGTAGATATAGCTTCCGTCGGTCTTGATGATGTCGGCCTCGTCCACGTTCTCCTTCTGGGTGTTGGTGGTGGAGTAGTCCTTTCCGGCAGAGCCTGTGGCGGTGTCCGCGGCGGCGTTGTAGGTGGGCACAGAGGTTGTGGGAGCGGTCATGGGCGCCTCTGGCGCATCCTCCAGCACCACCTCTTCCTCTACCGCTTCTTCCATCACGGCGCCGTCGGTCAGCACACCGAAGCCGCCGAACAAACCGTTCTCGTCCCGGCGCAGGTCCTTTATGGCCTTGTACAGCTGGCTGTAATCCTCAGCCGCGTGCAGATCTCCCACACTGACCGTTTCGATGAGCGGAAGATCCCTGCCCCGGTTGAGCATGGGGATGGCCGCCAGCACAGCCACCACCAGACAGGCGGCGATGGACGCGGCGATGATGCGCACAGCGCGTTTGTTTTGTGTGCCTGTGTTCTTTTCCTTATCATTTCCGTTGGTCATGTTCATTACCTCCTCCGGCATTTTTCTCGGAGCTCTGAGCAGGTCGTTGTCCCTGCGGTATTTTTCTCTGAAGTCACTCATCTATGTCCTCCTTGAGCTGATGGCGCAGCTCCTCACGGGCGCGATGCAGGCGCGATTTGACTGCCGATTCGCTCGAACCGGTCAGCTTTGCTATCTCCCGGACGGTGCAGTCCTCGTAATAATACAGATGCACCGCGGTGCGCTGCGCCTTAGGCAGCTCCATGACAGCGTAGTACACCTCGGTATCACGCTCCATGGTTACCGTCATGTCCTCTCCGGTATTCTCGCCCAGTGCCGCCCGCCGTTTCCACGCCGAGGTCACCAGCGTGCTGCTGCAGTTGACCGCAGTGCGGATGAACCACGCCTTTGCGTGACCGTCGTCGGCAAACTCCGGCGCAAAGCGTATGTATCGGCAGAAAACCTCCTGCAGCACGTCCTCGGCATCGACGGAATTGAGCGTTCGCACAAAAGCGATGCGGTAAACGGTGTCGGCGTATTGCCTGTACATTTTTTCCGCCTGCTCCGGCTGTATACACCGGACTGGCCCGGTGGGTATGGTAAAGAAAATCACAGGTGATCACCCCTTGCGTATATATAACCACGCAGAACGGCATTTGGTTGCGGGTAAATGAAAAATTTACCGAAAATCGTATAAAAGAACCGGG
>JAZUOR010000226.1:0-2679 GCA_045604745.1 Acutalibacteraceae bacterium
GTCGTACTCCTCGGTGATGACAAGACCGGCTCGGTCAAGCATGCTGCAAAGCTGCTCACGGCTGTAGATGCGTTCGGAAAAATTTTCCTCCCAGCGCTGATAGGTACCTGTGTCATCGGGCTGAAAAAAGTCAAGCCTGATATCCACTGAATCATCTGCCTGCAGGCGGTTTTGCCAGACACAGTAGACCTGTTCCATGTCGTATACATATACGTTGTCACAAAGAATATGCCTGTGCTTGTATAAGGTGTTGACGTCAAAAAGAAATACACCGTCCGGTTCAAGAAAAAGCGACACCAGACGAAATGCCTCCTGAAGCGCGGCTTCATCAATGACGTGATTTATGCTGTCCAGCGTGCACACTACTGCATCAACGGTTCCGTAAAGATCCAGCTCGTTCATCTGCTGGCACAGAAACATCACACCGGTGTTCTCCTTGGCTGATGCAACGGAAAGCATGTCGTACGATCCGTCCACCGCTATCATGTCAAAGCCGAGTGAAGCCAGCTCAAGTGAAAGAGTGCCCGTGCCGCACGCCAGGTCAACGACCAGCGCGCAGCCGGGCTTATGTTTATTGAGTATATTGTGGATGTAACGCGCTTTGGCAGGATAATCGACGTTTTTGGTCAGCGCATCGTAAAACTGCGCAAAGACTCCATAACTCATTATTTATCTTCCTTGCTGGGAAGCACGTTGAGCTCGTCCGGGGTCATGCGTTCAAAGGCAATGTCGTATCCGTTGCAGCCGTAGTTGAGGGAGCGGCTGACACGGCTTATGGTTGCAGTGGAGGCACCGGTTTTGCTTACGATATCGGCATAGACCCAACCGTCCTTGAGCATTTTTGCCACGGCAAGGCGCTGAGCCAGAGCCTTGACCTCCGGAACGGTACAAAGATCCTCAAAGAATTTATATGCCTCTTCAAGGGTCTCCAGCTTCAATACTGCCGAAAGCAGAAAGTCTACGTTGTTGTCTTTGATTCTGCTGTCCATAATTCCTCCGTTAAGCCAGATGGCTTTATAGTTTAGTTATGCTTCCAGTAGCTCGGTGAGCAGATTGCGCAGCGTGTCGGCACCTTCGCCGGTCACAGACGAGAAAGGCACCAGCATTTCTTCGTCGCAGCCCAGCTCATCTGGAAAGGCTGCCATACGTGCAGCGCGCTCGGATTTGTTGAGCTTGTCAATCTTGGTCAGTGCTATAACGGTTGGGAAACCGGTTTCCTCAAGGAAATCAAGCATGGTGATGTCGTCGGCGGTGGGCTTGTGACGTGAGTCAATAAGCATTACCACCAGACGGATGTCACGACCCTGAGCAAAATATCCGTCGATAAGACCTGCCCAGCGTTCCTTTTCGGCACGACTGACCTTTGCGTATCCATAGCCGGGAAGGTCGACAAGTCGTGCGCCTTCACAGCTGTAGAAATTGATGGTGGCGGTTTTGCCGGGCTGAGAGCTTACTCTTGCAAGGGATTTGCGGCAGAGCAGCTTGTTGATCAGCGATGATTTGCCGACGTTTGAACGTCCGGCAAAAACCGCTTCGGGCATTGTGCAGGGAAATATCTGAGATATAGTACCGAATGCGGCCTCAAATTCGGCTTTCTCCAGCTTCATGGTTACCTCCGATGGCGGGAATGTAGGCGGCGGTGCGGCCAGCTGCGGACGTGCCGGAGCTGACTGCGGTGTCTGGAACGGGCATCTGAGCAAGGGCATATTCAAGCACTTCATCCAGCCGGCTGACAGGAATGATGGTGAGTGAGGAACGAACTGCGTCACTCAGCTTGGAAACGTCCGGTTCGTTCTTTGCGGGAATAAGCACTGTCTTGATGCCGCTGACCATGGCGGCCATGGTTTTTTCACGCAGTCCGCCGATGGGCAGAACCCTGCCGCGCAGCGTGATCTCACCGGTCATGGCCACCGTGCCGCGCACGGGAATGCCGGTAAGAGCAGAGATCATAGCGGTCGCGATGGTTATGCCGGCAGAGGGGCCGTCCTTGGGTGTTGCTCCCTCCGGTACGTGAATATGAATGTCTTTGTTTTTGTGGAATTCCGGGTCGATGCCCCAATCCTGCGCGCGGGAACGGATATAGCTGATTGCGGTGCGGGCTGATTCCTTCATGACATCGCCCAGAGAGCCGGTCAGCTCGATTTTGCCGCTGCCGTCGAGGATGGCGACCTCGATTTCCAGCATGGTACCGCCAACGCTTGTCCATGCAAGTCCGTTGGAGATGCCGGGCTCCGGATGAAGCTCCGGTTCGTCCTTTTCAAAGCGTGCAGGGCCAAGCAGCTCGCCAAGTTCCTTTTCGGCGATGCGGACTTTCTCTGCTTCACCCGAAGCAATCTTCTTGGCGGCCTTGCGGCACACGGATGCGATTTCGCGCTCAAGATTACGCACGCCTGCCTCGCGGGTGTAGCCGTTGATCAGAGCGGAAACAGCCTTGTCGGTGATGTGGAAGGTCTTTGAAGAAAGTCCGTGACGGGTTATCTGCTTTTTGAACAGGTGACGTTTGGCAATCTGGAACTTCTCCTCGTGAGTGTAGCTGGAAAGCTCGATGACTTCCATTCGGTCGAGGAGCGGACCGGGAATGCGGCCTGCGTCATTGGCTGTGGTTATAAACATGACCTGCGAAAGGTCTATGGGAAGATCAATGTAGTGGTCGTGGAATGTGGAGTTCTGTTCGGGGTC
>JAZUOR010000227.1:0-3744 GCA_045604745.1 Acutalibacteraceae bacterium
ATGTTGGCGGTGCCCCACAGGCACTTGATGTCGGTACCGGCCATCTTCTCAAGAATGTAGTCGGTGATCTCATCCAGACGGCGGTTGGTTTCGTTGATGTCATCAGCCTCAGGAACGAGGTCAACGTCGTGGAAGCAGAAATACTTGATGCCAAGCTTCTTCATGAATTCAAAGCCGGCATCGACCTTGGCTCTGGCGTGCTCCATGGTGCCGGGAACAGCGCCGAAGCTCTTGTCGGCAGTTCCCTGACCGAACATGTCAACGCCTACGCCGCACAGATTGTGCCACCATGCCATAGCGAAGGGAAGATGCTCTTCCATGGTCTTGCCCATGATGACCTTCTTGGGGTCGTAATACTTAAAAGCAAAAGGATTGGTGGAAGTTGCGCCCTCGAATTTGATTTCGGGGATGTTGTCAAAGAATGCCATAATAATTCCTCCTTATGAATCTTTACTATACAATAGCGGCAAAAATGCCTGTTGAGTCTATTATGAATCATCGGTCGATAATTGCAATGATAATCTTTAGGCGATTACACGACAATCTTGCGATTATTTTTCCTTCGCAGTCATTTTATCCTTGAATGACGGGATGGTATGTGTTATGCTGTGATTATGGCATAAAGCAAAAAACTCCGCTCTGCAAGGGAATTCTTATATGAAAAACGAATATGAAATCGTACCGTATTCCAAACTTCGGCACGTAAATATCTTTTTGATCAACATAACCTACCGCAATTTTCACATGCACAACGAAATAGAGATTTTTGCGGTCATAAAGGGAAATGCCATTGTCCGGCAGAACAGCGGCACCACCGAAATAAGACCCGGTTCGATCGTCATTCTCAATTCCGGCGAGGCACATGAGATAGAATCGGTGGGCGGCAGCGTCATTGCGGTCGTCGTGCAGCTTTCCAGCCACTTTCTGCGGGATTATTTTCCCCGCATACACAACACCCGATTCCTGTCCACCGACATCGGCGGCTCGGTGGACGCAAACACCGTAGCTTCGCTTTGGGAGTGCATCATGCGGGCGGCGGACAACTACATACGCGGCGAGGAGCTTTTTGAGCTGCGGTGCGTCACCGACATCTCCGGGCTGCTCAGCACCCTGATAACCCGCGTGCCAAACGAGGTGATCAGCGAAAGCGAATATCAGGCACGAAAAAAGATCACCCGCCGGATGAGCCGGCTGTACTCCTATATTGACGAAAACTACCAGTATCCCATTCGTCTTGCAGACGTTGCCGAAACAGAGGGAATCACTCCCACGCACCTGTCTCATTTCTTCTCAGAAAACTTCGGCATCACATTTCAGCAGTATCTGAGCAACCTGCGCTTTGAGCACGCTGTCCGGCTGATGGATGACCGGGGCATGTCCATTTCCGACATTGCCGCAGCCAGCGGATTTTCCGACCTGAAATACATGACCCAGATGTTCCTGCACTACTTCGGCTGCCGCCCGAAGGAATTCAGGCAGAATCTTGCAGTGGACGCTTCGGAGCCCCACAGCTCCGCGCCACGCAATCTGCTTCAGTTCATCTATACGGACGGTGAAAGTCTCGCCATGCTGGATGAATGGCGGGCAGACGGAATGCCCGTTCTCTCACGCACAGCCGACACGGCGTGAGCTTACGCTTTCATCTTGACAGCACATGATATAATTATCCATATGTATCAGATTTTTCAGAAAAGGGCGATGCAGATAATATGAACAAAATCAAACCAACCGTTCTTGCCATCGTGCTTGGAGTGGCTCTGCTGGCGGCAACCGCTGCTGTGCTGTTTGCCGGCAGTTCCGGCCGACAGGAAACAGCACAGCCTGTTCTGCCGTCGGCTTCGGATTCATCCGAAGCTTTACCGGAACCGCTTCCGGTTTCCGGCAGCGATTTTTCCGACGACGCTGTCTATGCCGAGGATATCCTTTTCGAGCTGCACACCGACTGCATATCCGTTGGGCACACCATAACCCCCAGCATTGCACTTGCTCCTCCTGAGGCCGATTTTTCCACAGTGACCCTGCACAGCAGTGACGAAGGTGTTGCTGTGATCGATGGCGGAAGCATAACCGCCGTGGCTCCGGGAACCACCTATATAGCCGCTCGCTCCGGCGACACCGAGAGCGGACAGTGGCTGACCGTTGTAAAAACCGGACTGGTCTATCTCAGCCCGTCCAGCGAAGCCGGCTCCGGCTTTGCCTACGGCGACACCAACGAGCGCGAGCAGATGAAGATAATTGCCGGTCACTGTGCATACCGGCTGGAAATGTGCGGAGTCAGCTCGGTTATTGCCTCCGATGAGCTTAGCTACACCGACCGGGCATCTGATGCAATCGGGAAAAATGCAGAGATATACATAGGCCTTCAGGCCGACGTGACCCCGGACCCTCCTACCACCTCCGCCTATTATCACCCGTTCAGCGGCGACAGCATGAATCTTGCTTTCCGCATCTATGAGCGTATCGCACCTCTCTCCCCCTCTGTGGAGTGCGCCGACCTGTATAACGGCGCATTTATGAACCTCAAGGAGATCACATACCCCTTTGACCGCGGCAGACTGCCCAGTGTTGTAATCGGTATTGACAACCGTTCCAGAACCGAAACCGCACGATGGATCGTGGAGAACGCAGAATCCATCGGCTGGGAGATAGCCGACGGCATTATGGATTATTACGCCGGCTTCTGAGCCTCAAACAGCGTTAATGTAACCAAAAACCGACCGCGCATCAGTGCCGCGGTCGGTTTTTTCGTGGAAATAACACCGATACGGATTCTAAATGCAAGTTATCTCTTGCTTTTTCCCGAAAGGAGCGTAAAATAGTACGGGTTGAAATTTGATTAATAATAGGTTTATTTGCCTTGACCAAAGGAGTCTTACAGCTTGCAGAACATAAGAAACATCGCCATCATAGCTCACGTTGACCACGGAAAGACCACACTGGTGGATGAAATGCTCAAGCAGGGCGGCATCTACCGCGAGCATCAGGCCATCGTGGAGCGTGTCATGGACAGCAATGACCTTGAACGTGAGCGCGGCATAACCATTCTTGCCAAAAACACCGCCGTTCACTACGGCGACACCAAGATAAACATTGTTGACACTCCGGGCCACGCCGACTTCGGCGGCGAGGTGGAGCGCATTCTCAAGATGGTCAACGGCGTTCTGCTGCTGGTTGACGCAGCAGAGGGTCCGATGCCCCAGACCAGATTTGTGCTTCAGAAGGCTCTTGAGCTCAACCACAAGGTCATCGTCGTGGTCAACAAGGTTGACCGTCCCGACGCCCGCGTCAGCGAGGTCTGTGACGAGGTTCTGGAGCTGCTGCTCGACCTTGACGCCACTCAGGAGCAGTTCGACTCTCCCACCGTTTTCTGCTCTGCAAAGCAGGGCTTTGCCTCCTACTCCCCTGAGGAAACCGGCAGTGATCTGCGTCCTCTCTTTGACACCATCGTCGATTACATTCCCGAACCGGAATGCGACCCCGACCAGCCCCTGCAGGTTCTGGTTTCGTCCATCGACTACAATGAATATGTGGGACGCATAGGCATCGGCCGCGTAGAGCGCGGTGTTATTCGCCAGAATCAGGAGATCATCGTGTGCAACGCCAACGATCCTTCCCTTCCCCGGAAGGAAAAGCTGGCTTCTCTGTATGAATTTGGCGGCCTCAACCGCGTGCCCGTGGAGCAGGTCGAGGCGGGCAATATCGTTGCCTTCCCCGGCATCGGCAACATCACCATCGGCGACACCA
>JAZUOR010000228.1:0-12753 GCA_045604745.1 Acutalibacteraceae bacterium
GATTCCGATCACCCTTTGCTTGCTGCGCACGTTTGTGCGCTCCCTTGCGCAGATGACCCCGGATACGTCTGCATATCCGACGATAAAGGAGTCAGGGTTTGCTCTTGACACTTTCCTGCGGCGGTATTATAATAAATATTAACAAATTGCGAACACAAATCAATTTTTCGCAAACTGCAAGGGGGACTATATTATTATGTTTGCACCAACTTCTCCGCTCGTTTCACTCAGTCTGTTCTATCAGTCTGCAGGCCTTTCTTCTCTTGAGCAAACCCTGAGCATATTCGCCAGCTTTGTTTCGCTCGTCGTCACCATCACGGCTACAATTTACCTTGTGATCCGCTATCTTAACGGCGGTATCGGAAAGCAGGAAATGTGGATAAAAATCGGTGTTACCGCTATCGCTGTCGCTCTTCTGCTCATCGCTTTGCTTCTTTTCACGAATTGCTATCCCTCGGAGTCCGGTGGAGGCGGAGGCTCCGGCGGAAGCGGAGGCTCCGGCGGAGGCGGAGGTTCAGGTATAACCACCCCTACCGATATAGAGAGCGACTCTCCTTTCGCGGGCTGCCGTGTTGGTCAGACCGTTGAGTTCGGCTCATATTATATCGACAGCGCCCGCTATACAGAGCCTATCGAGTGGCGTGTTCTGGATGTTGATGAGTCACAGGGAAGGGCACTCATTATCACCAGATACGGCATTGATGCCAAGGCCTTCGATGAAAGCCGCGGCGCAGTTACATGGGAAGATTCGTCATTGCGCAACTGGCTTAACAAGGGCTTTTACAACAGCGCTTTCAGCGCAGAAGAAAAAGCCTATATTCTGGAGTCTGAGATTTACACCGTCGATTATTCCGGAATGTCCTACATTACTTACGATAATGTTTTCTGTCTGAGCAATGACGAAGCTGACGAGTACTTCCCGAACGATAGCTCGCGCAGCACTTCTGCCACTCCTTTCGCTGTGTCCAATGGCATTGAGGTCGGCAAAAAGACCGGCAACTGCGGCTGGTGGCTGAGAACACCGGGAACCTATGACAGCGAGCGCGGCTATTATGCCGACTGCGTCAACTACTACGGCGAAATCCAGGAAGGCGGCAATCCTATCTCGTACGACAGCAGAGCCGCCAGACCGGCCATGTATGTCTCTATCTAAGATTCCTATTGATATTGTGCAGGTCAATACTGCAAATTCATAACGGCAAACCTCCGGAACCGTGTGTTTTACGGCTCCGGAGGTTTTTCTGTCGAGTCTGTTCTGATAAATCTTCTGATGTAATGATCTCCCGAATTCACCTGATATCCTGACAAGTCTGCGTGTAAATCCATATTTGCACACAGGAGGCGTTATGTTACCGGCAGCGAGGCACACAACGCCTATCTCTGCCCGCTTTTTGTTTATCATTCACAATATCCCGCCATACAAACCATCAACAATCTACAAGGATAGGTTTACAGATAAGTTGACAGATGTAAATTTGCATGGTATGCTGTATGCGTTACCCGATGAAGTTCGACAGATAAGGAAAGACGCATATGAAAAAACAGATCGAACAGCTCAAGAAAGCGAAAAACGCCATCATCCTCGCTCACTATTACGCACCCGCCGAGGTGCAGGAGATTGCCGACCATGTCGGCGACTCGTTCAATCTTGCCAAGGTTGCCAGTCAGAGCACCGCTGACATTCTGGTTTTGTGCGGAGTTTCTTTTATGGGGGAGAGTGCCAAGATTCTCAACCCCGGCAAGAAGGTTCTCATGCCGGATCTTGCCGCCGACTGTCCCATGGCTCACATGGTTGCCCCCAGAGTTATTGATGAGATGCGGGCAAAGTATGACGATCTTGCGGTCGTGTGCTACATAAACTCCACGGCTGAACTGAAATGCATGAGTGACGTGTGTGTCACCTCATCCAACGCTATCCGCATTGTGAAAGCGCTGCCGAACAAGAACATATTTTTCATTCCTGACCGCAATCTCGGAAGATATGTTGCCGAAAACGTGCCTGAAAAGAACATTATCCTGAACGACGGCTGCTGCCCCGTGCACGCTGCCGTCACCGCAGAGCAGATACGTGAACAAATCGACCTGCATCCGGGCACTCCGGTTCTTTCTCATCCCGAATGCGAACCGGAGATACTATCCCTGTCCGACTATATCGGCAGCACCGCCGAGCTCATTGCCTATGCAAACTCCAGCGATTCCGCTGAGTTCATAGTATGCACCGAGAACGGCGTGGAATACAAGCTGATTACCGACAACCCTGACAAGCGTTTTTATTTCCCCAAGCCCCACCCCTGCTGCACTGACATGAAGCTGAACACGCTTGAGGGAGTATTGTCCGTTCTGGAGAAAGAAGACCACACCGTAGAAATAAGCGAGGACATCCGCCTCAAGGCGCTGCGCCCGCTTGAAAGAATGCTGGAGCTTGCTGAATAAAACATGATGAAAACTGATATTCTGGTTGTCGGCAGTGGTGTCGCAGGGCTTTATTGCGCACTGAAGCTGCCGGAAAACAAGCGCATTACAATAGTGACCAAAAGCACCGCATCCGAAAGTAATTCATATCTTGCTCAGGGTGGTATCTGCGTGCTGCGGGATAAGGATGACTACAACTCCTTTTTCGACGACACCATGCGTGCCGGGCACAACGAAAACAATCCCGAATCAGTAGACATTATGATCCGATCCTCCCGCGGAGTTATCGACGATCTTGTCTCCTGCGGCGTGCGCTTTGAGAAAAACGGAAACGATTTTGCCTACACACGCGAAGGAGCTCACTCCCGTCCCCGCATCCTGTTCCACAAGGACGAAACAGGCAAGGAAATCACCTCTCACCTGCTTGACGCGGTCGGTCAGCGCGAGAACATCACCCTCATAGAAAACTTCACCATGGTTGATCTGATCTGCAGCGACAATGTCTGCACCGGTATTGTCGGGCACGACGGCGAAGGCAATTTTGTGCGCATCCTCGCAGATTATACCGTGCTTGCCACCGGCGGCATCGGCGGACTTTTCGAGCATTCCACCAACCAGCGCCACCTGACCGGTGATTCGCTGGCGCTGGCTCTCAGGCACGATATCCGTCTGCAGAACATTGATTACATCCAGATTCATCCCACCACCCTTTATTCCAAGAATGAAGGCCGTGCGTTCCTGATATCCGAATCGGTGCGCGGTGAAGGAGCTGTCCTCCTCAACTCAAAAGGGGAGCGCTTTGTAAACGAGCTGCTGCCAAGAGACGTGGTTGCAAACGCCATCTTTGAGGAAATGAAAAAAGAGGGAACGGAGCACGTCTGGCTCTCCATGGCACCCATTCCGGAAGAAGAGATCCGCTCGCATTTCCCCAATATATTCCGTCGCTGTCTTGAGGAGGGTTACGACGTAACCAAAGAGCCCATCCCGGTGGTTCCTTCTCAGCACTACTTCATGGGCGGCATAGAGGTCGACTGCCACAGCAGAACCTCTATGAACCGGCTGTATGCCGCCGGAGAAACCGCCTGCAACGGAGTTCACGGCAAAAACCGGCTGGCAAGCAACTCTCTGCTGGAAAGCCTTGTCTTTGCCGGACGCGCAGCGGCACATATCGCCGCAAACTACAGCGCTGCGCCCCAGCAGCCCCAGAATAATATCGACCCGTCCGAATACGACGGATATCAGGAATACTATAAAAAATCGGTTCTTTCCGCTATAGAAAAGGAGAAGCAGCGCCATGAATGACATTACAATGAGGCTGAACGCCGACGATCTGATCCTCAGCGCTCTCAAGGAAGACATCACCAGCGAGGATATCTCCACCAATTCAGTCATGCCCCACTATCAGCTGGGCGAAGTGGAGCTTATATGCAAAGAGGACGGCGTAATCGCCGGTCTTGATGTGTTCAGAAGAGTTTTTGAGCTTCTGGACGAAAAGACCGAAGCTTCCTTTACCTGCTCTGACGGTGACGAGGTCAGCAAAGGACAGAAGCTGGGCGTTGTCCGCGGAGACATCCGTGTGCTTCTTTCCGGCGAGCGCACCGCACTCAATTATCTGCAGCGCATGAGCGGCATCGCAACTTACACGCGAACCATTGCTAATCTGCTCAAGGGCAGTAAAACCAGACTGCTCGACACCCGAAAGACCACTCCGGGAATGCGCATATTCGAAAAATACGCCGTCAAGGTGGGCGGCGGATGCAACCATCGCTACAATCTCAGCGACGGCATTCTGCTCAAGGACAACCACATCGGTGCCGCAGGCGGTGTGCGCGAAGCTATCCGCATGGCAAAGGAATATGCTCCCTTTGTGCGCAAGATCGAAATTGAAGTAGAAAACCTTGATATGCTCCGTGAAGCTCTTGAAGCCGGAGCTGACATCATCATGCTTGACAACATGAGCATCGAGGACATGAAAGAAGCCGTGAAGCTCACCGCCGGCAAGGCCGAAACCGAGTGCAGCGGCAATGTTACAAGAGAAAATGTCGCAAATCTCGTGGATATCGGTGTTGACTATATCTCCAGCGGTGCGCTTACTCACTCTTCTCCCATCCTCGACCTTTCGCTGAAAAACCTCCACGCGGTTTAACTTTCTCAAAAAGGGGTATCCTCATGAAGGCAGAAACAAGAAGAACGGAAATAGCCCGTTACCTGATGTCAGAGCAAAGAGCCGTATCAGGCAGTGCTCTTTCCGAAAAATTCGGCGTATCCCGTCAGATAATTGTTCAGGACATTTCGGTTCTCAAGGCAGCCGGCTATGATATTCTGTCCACCCACAACGGATATATCATCCAATCCTCGCCCCATGCAGAGCGAGTTTTCAAGATTTTTCACACCACCGAACAGACCGAGGAGGAGCTGAACCTGATCGTCGACCTTGGCGGCACCGTGGTGGACGTTTTTGTCTGGCACAAGGTATACGGCAAGCTGGTCGCCGGTCTGAATATCTTCTCAAGGCTTCATGTAAAACAGTTTATCGAGGGCGTGCGCAGCGGCAAGTCAACCGAGCTGATGAACATTACCGGTGGCTATCATTATCACACCATCCGCGCCGAATCAGAGGAGATACTGGACAGGATAGGAGCTTCTCTTGCGGAGCATGGCTTCATTGCTCCGGAGATATAACAGCTGCCGATCACACACCAATATCGAAGGAGTATCAACTAAATGCTTAACTATAAAATTGAAGGCGGTCATCTTCCCGTTGTCATATGCTATCCTGAACAGGGACAGACTCTCTGCACCGAAGGCGGCTCCATGAGCTGGATGAGCGAAAACATGGAAATGCAGACCAATACCGGCGGCGGAATAAAAAAAGCGCTCGGCAGACTGCTGTCCGGCGAGTCGATCTTCCTCAATGAATACACTCCCCGTTACGGCTCCGGTATGATAGCCTTTGCCTCCAGCTTTCCCGGCTCCATCATTCCCTATACAGTAACCCCCGGCAACGGCATTATTGTGCAGAAACGCGGTTTTCTCGCCATGGAAAAGGGACTTGAGCTTTCCGTATATTTGCAGAAACGACTGGGCAGAGGTCTCTTCGGCGGCGAAGGCTTTATCATGCAGCGTATCACCGGCAGCGGCCTTGTGTTCCTCGAAATTGACGGTCACTGCAAGGAATACAATCTTTCCTCCGGACAGAGCATAGTCGTTGATACCGGTTATCTGGCCGCCATGAGCGAGAGCTGCACCCTTGATATTCAGGCTGTAAGCGGCGTCAAGAACATGTTCCTCGGCGGCGAGGGATTCTTTCACACCAGAATAACCGGTCCCGGCAAGGTGTATCTCCAGTCCATGCCGGTCATCAACACCGCTCAGGCCCTGTCGCCCTATCTTACAGTCGGTTCCTCCGGAAACGATGGCGGCGGCATTAATATCAAGCTGGGCGGAAATTGACCGATACCCAGACAGAAGCTGCAGAAAATTTAAAAGCGGCGCGGATGCCATACCGCGCCGCTGTATACTCAGCCCCCATCGCTTCAGTAACCGGACAGCCGATGGGGGCTGCATCTTTATTCACAGGATTATTTTCTCTCAGCCGACAGCTCCGGGCCGAAAAAGTCTCCAAGCTCACGCAGATAAGTCTCCGGGTCAACAGGATAACTCAGGCCATGACCTGCGCCGGGTATTGTCACCAAACGCTTGCGCGACGCACAGGCCTCGTAATTTATACGGCTCATTTCGCAGGGAACAAAGGCGTCGTCCTCACCGTGGAAGAAGATTGCCGGTATTTTGCAGTTCCTGACGGCCTCAACCGGCGACAGCTCTTCAAGATCGAACTTTCCAAACATCTTTGCTCCCAACCTGACAAAGGGATAGCTGGTGCCCACAGGAAGCTTCATTTTGCCGATCACTTCCCTGATGATGTCCTTTGCCGAGGAATAACCACAGTCAGCCAGCACTCCTACCACATTTTCCGGCAGCTCCTGCCCCGCTGCCATGAGAACGGTCGAAGCCCCCATTGATATTCCGGTCATAATTATCCTGACCTCCGGTCCGAAGCGCTCAAGCATGAAGTCCACCCACGCAAGGCAGTCCCGATGCTCGTTGACACCAAAGGTGATGGTCTTTCCGTCGCTCATTCCGGCGCACCGCTGATCAACCAGCAAAGCACTTCTTCCCAACTTAAAGCATCGCTGGACTCCGCCGGACAGATCCCGCTCCGCTCTGCCGCGATAGCCGTGGAACATGAGCTCAATGGGCGCTCCCGGTGCGTATTCATAATATTTTCCGCAAAGCTTCAGTCCGTCAAAGGATGTAATGGACACATCCTCATGAGGCATGGCTCTGGTTTCTCTCATCCAGCGCTCCATGTCTTCTCTGAACACTTCGTATATCTCACCTTCAGGAATGTCAATGACCTCCAGCTCCTCCGGCTTTCTGGGAGGCGCGTAAAAAGCAATACGATAGCACACATACGCTGCAAGCAGCACAATGATCGCCGCAGCGGCGGCTATGCCTGAAATAATCAGCGCGATTTTCATGTTGTCGGCTCCTAATCTGTTTCAATTGATCATGCCACTAATTGTAACACTGCACGCGTGCCTGTTGCAAGTACATTGCGGAACAAAATAATACTTCTTGCCTTTGACGCCGCTTTAGTTTAGAATATGTGAGAGGAGAGTGAATATATTGGATATCGAAGTAAATTACCGAAACAAACGACGTTACAACACCGCAAAATATCCCATGCGTCAGGGGAAATTCTGGACAGCACTTATCTGGCTTCTGTGCAAAATCGTGCTGACCGGTAAGGAATACAAGGTGGAAAAAATCGGTATGGACGGCCTCAAGCCGCCCTATCTGCTGCTTAGCAACCACATGCATTTCATCGACTTCGAGCTTGCTGCCATGGCTACATGGCCTTATCCGGTCAACAATGTGGTGAATATCGACGGATATGTCGGCAAGCCGTTCCTGATGGAATGGATAGGTGCCATATGTACCCGCAAGTTCACCACCGACGTTCATCTTATCAAATCCATACGCAAGGTGCTTCAGCGCGGAGATATCCTGACTCTTTATCCCGAAGCCCGCTACACTCCCTGCGGCACCACGTCGTTTATGCCCGATACGCTTGGCCGGATGATAAAAAAGAATAAGATGCCTGTGGTTGCAGTGGTACACCGCGGCAACCATCTGTATGCGCCTTTCTGGGATGTGCGCAAAAAGCGCAAGGTTCCTCTGCACACCACAGCCAAACTGATTCTAACTCAGGAGCAGATCGAGTCCATGACTGCCGATGAGATAAACGACCTGCTGCGTCAGGAGCTGTCCTACGACGATTATCGGTACCAGAAGGACAATAACATCCTCATAAAAGATTCCTTCCGCGCCGAGGGTATGCATCATGTGCTTTACCAGTGCCCGCACTGTCTTACTGAATCCAAAATGGGTTCCAGCGGCAGCGAGCTTTTCTGCACCGCCTGCGGCAAGCGCTGGAACTGGAACGAGGACGGCACCCTGCAGGCTCTTGAAGGTGAAACGGAGTTTGACCATATTCCCGACTGGTTTGAATGGGAACGTCAGCAGGTTGTCGCCCAGATTGACCGTGGCGAATACTCCTACAGCGATGATGTTGAGGTCTACTCCCTGCCCAGATGCTGGCGATACATCCCCCTGGGCAAGGCAAAAATCACCCATGATCCGGAGAACGGCTTCATTCTGGAAGGCACCTACCGCCGAAAGCCCTACCGCATTCAGCGCCTGCCGGTACAGATCAACAGCCTGCATGTGGAATACGCTTTCCCGCCGCTCAAACGCAGGGAATTCTTTGATATTTCCACGAACAATGATTCCTTCTACTGCGCGCCCTCCCAGAAGTACGTGCTCACCAAGCTCGCCTTTGCCACCGAGGAAATATACCGCCGCGGCATGGAGAGCATCCGTTCTGCCAACTGACCCTTCAATTTCAATCCATTCCTCATACATTGTGCCTCCCTCTCCGTATCTGCGACGGACAGGGAGGCTGTTTTTCCGCCGCAGATTTGCATGCTCACAGCAATTTGTCCCATTCCAAACAGTGAATCAAATTTTAAGTCTTGACTTCTATGCGGAATAATGTTATGATCCTACCGTGGTGACCGCATGGTCATCTATATTTCAGCCCAGCAGATGACCACCCGGTCACCCACAGAGGAGATTATGCCTACAAAACGTTTTTTAGAACTTGACCCGGAAAAGCAAAGTCGTATCCTTCACGCAAGCATAAACGAATTTGCTCTTTATGGCTATGAAAACAGCTCCACAAACCGTATTATAGCCTCATCCGGCATCAGCAAAGGCAGCCTGTTCAAGTACTTTGACAGCAAGGAAGAGCTTTATCTGTACGCTCTGGATGTTTCTGCTGCAGAAATGATCTCCGATCTGAGTGCTGCCTGTGTGACGTTATCCACAGACCCGTTTAAGATGGCGGTTGAGTATTCCATTCTGGAATTCGACTGGTACGCCTGCCATCCGGAGAAGGGGCAGCTGATCGTACGCGCATTTGTTCCCAGTGACACCGATATCTACCGCAAAATTTCCGAGCGATACAGGGGACAGGACGAGGATATCTATCACAAGCTGCTTGAGACTGTCGATGAGGGGCTTTTTCGCTACGACAAAGCCAAAGTGCTTGAAATACTCAAATGGTTCCTCAAGGGCTTTAATGACGAGTTTTGCAGCAAGCTGCAAAGCCGCGAACGTCCGGAGCCGGAAACAATCAGAGAAGAATATATATCAGCACTCACCGGACTCACGGAGGTTCTTCGCTCGGCACTCATGAAATGAATCTGTAAAGGAGATCTGCACAGTGTACAAAGCAAAATTCAGCATAGTAAGTGTCGATGGCATCGGCATGGAATACGTCGAGTTCGGCAGAGGCAACCGGACACTTATCATACTGCCAGGGCTGGGAGACGGCCTGCGAACCATGAAAGGTCTTGCAGGCTCCCTGTCATGGATGTACCGTATATTCGCAAAGCAATACAGAGTGTATATATTCAGCCGTAAATCGCAGCTTGTTGATGGATGCACCTCCAAAGACATGGCCTGCGACCTGAAAAAGGCTATGGATCAGCTGGGTGTTTCTCAGGCAGACATCCTCGGTGTTTCGCAAGGAGGAACCGTAGCTCAGCACCTTGCCGCCGCTTACCCCGATTCAGTGGGTAAGCTGGTGCTCGCCGTAACCTATCCGAAGACCAATAATACAGTGCGGGAGCGGGTCAACAGCTGGATTGCCATGGCCGAGACCGGTGATTACAAAAGCATATTTATTGACACCACCGAACACAGCTACAGTGATGCCATGCTGAAAAAATACCGTCCGCTTTATCCCGTCCTCAGCAGAATAGGCAAGCCTGCCAGCTTTGACCGATTCATAGCCATGGCCAAGGCCTGCGTCACTCATGATGCCGCTGATCGTCTGAACGACATAGCCGCTCCCACGCTAATAATCGGAGGCGACTGCGACAAGATAGTCGGCACCGATGCCGCACATGAACTGGCCGCCGGTATAAAGAACAGTCGTCTGCATATATACAACGGGCTGGGACACGGCCTTTACGACGAAGCAAAGGATTTTAACCGGGTCATTTTCGACTTCCTTCAGGCGTAATTTCCCCATATCTACATGCTTAAACGCCCCTCGACGGCAGCTCCGTCGAAGGGCGTTTGCTTGTACCGATATACCTGCGCTGTTACTATCGGGTCATGTAGAACATGCCCATGATATCGCGCATTTCAAAATAGCCTGGAGTGTGTCTCCAGCCGTAGTTGGTAGAGGAGTCACGATAGAAGGTCACGTGAGTGTCGGGAAGCGACTCGACCAGCATTGCTCTTTCCTCGTCGGAAATGGCTGATGCTCCTGCCCACAGGTGATCCAGCCATGTCATCTGCGTAATGGGTGTAAGATCTCCCTTTGCGGAAAAGCCCATATTCAGATATTCCAGACTGGTGCAGTTGAGCAGCGGTGTGTAATCCTTGATGCCGGTAATGAACATCTCAAGGTACTTGAGCTCCTTCATGTGGCTCAGGAAGCTTATATCTGTGAGCGGAGTATCTGCAATGACCAGATACTGCAGATGCGGCAGTTCCTCAAGGAACGACAGATCGGTTATATACTGGTGACCAAGATCAATGCATATCAGATTCTCACAATAGCGAAGCTTGGTAACGTCCCGATCATACACTCTGCGTATGTCCATTTTCGCCGTAATGAAATATTCGATATCAGAACGCACCATATTGCCGGAAGGCATTTCAATGGTCCAGACAATCTTAACCTCGCGGTGCCGTTCTCTGAGTGCATCCATCTTTTCATCCGATATGCCGCAGAAGTTCATATTGACCACTTCCAGCTGATTGAAAAGAGGCAGCTTTTCTTCCAGCTCATCGGTGCTCTTTATTTTTTTGTTATCCAGAGTCAGCTCTGTGGCCATGGAATTGGTCTTAACTCCGTACACGGTAAAATCCCACAGGAAATTCACTCCGGGCACTGCCTGTTTGAGCTCAAGCATCTGTGCGTCAGAGGGAATAACTCCGGCAAGCACTACTTCCTTCACTCCGGCAAGGCAGGGCAGCTTTTCTTTGAGCTCCTCCACATCCGCATCGGTCACCGTGATCTGCTCTGACTGATTCGGGCTGTAATCAACACCGCTGATGTTCACGGAAAACAGCACATCGTATGGGTGCTCCTGCGAAGCAAATTCATACAACTCCGGGTTGGCATGAGCCACATACACTCTTTCCAGTCCGCTGAAATATTCAAGTGCACGTGCATCTTCGCCGGAAAAACTCTCAAGCGACAGCTCTTTTGTTTCCTTGCTGTTATACTCCTTGCCCTGCACAGGCACGGACCAGACGATATCGCATTCCGGCAGCAAAGCCCTGAGCTCATTATACTGCTCAACCGTGATTCCTGTATTTTCCACGTTGAGCTCTTCAAGCCCTTCAAATCTGCCAAACACATCAACATCTTCAATGTCCTGTCCGGAAACATTCAATGTCTTTGCGTCAACAGGGTATTTTTCCCCGCCGATATCTATCTTGCCTCCGGATCTGTCGCAAGCAACAGACATGGCACTTACCACAAGCAGCACAACCGCGGCCACACCTGCCATTATTGCTATCCATCTTCTGTTGTTGTACATCAAGAGCACACCTCCTGCGTGCAGTAATCAATTATGGAAATATTATATACCACTCCCGTTATTTAGTCAAGGCACAGCGAAGCCCGGCACAGAGCCAAAACTCCGTACCGGGCGAGCATATCAATCCGTGTTTTTCGCGTTGCCGCCGTACTGTTTTTCCAGCATCATGTCCTTGACCTTCATGAGTCTGGCGGTAGAGCTGCGCTCTGCCTCGTCCAGCTTCATTGTAATCATTTTAATGGTCGCCTGATACTGAGGTATCATAACGTGCTCCAGAGCATTGACGCGGCGACGGGTCTTTTCGATCTCCACCGCCATCATCTGAGTTGCCTTTTCCACCTCAGCAAGCCTGATCATATCGGGCAGTACAGATGCCAGCTCAAAAACTGCATCATCCAGCTCCGGAGAGGTATACGCAAGACCGTAGGCATAGATGTCCGACGGGTCGCTGGTGCGCATCCTGCTCTCATAAACAGGAATTTCAACGCTCATGACATTCTTTTCGGAAACGTCAAGTGTGACCTCCTGCTTTGGACACATAAAGGCAGCGTCAGCCACCTGCGAAGGCATGGTAGCGCGAGCCATAATAAGGCTCTTGTTGGCATCGTTGATGCCCTTTTCCACCTTTTCACGCAGTGCCCGGTTTTCGCGGATAAGGTCGAGAAACTGACGCATCAGCTCATCCCGCTTGTCCTTGAGCAGCTTATGACCGCGGCGCGCAGTGGTAAGCCGGGCTTTAAGCTTGCTCAGCTCCATGCGGGTCGGGTTTACATTAAGTGTCTTAACGGCCATTGCCTATACTCCTTGTATTAGCGACAGTAAATCATACGCTACGTATGAGATTATCCCTGATAATACTGGTCGAGATACTCGTCCTTGATTCTCTTCAGCTCGCTGCGGGGCAGGATGCTGAGCAGTTCCCAGCCAAGAGCCAGCGTCTCTTCGATGGAACGGTTGGTCTCAAAGCCCTGGGAAACATAGCGGCGCTCAAACTCGTCGGCAAACTTTGCGTACAGCTTGTCAATATCGGTCAGAGCGGCTTCGCCCAGAATAACCATCAGTTCCTTGGCGTCCTTGCCGCGCGCATAGGCCGCAAACAGCTGGTTCATGGTGTTTGCATGATCCTCACGGGTCTTGCCCTTGCCTATACCCT
>JAZUOR010000229.1:0-6390 GCA_045604745.1 Acutalibacteraceae bacterium
TATTCCGGCAAGGAAGAAGACGCCAAACTGCTTGCACGCTGCTACTGGAACAGCCTTGAGCTTGCCCGTGAGAACGATATTCACAGCATCGCCTTCCCCGCAATATCCACAGGTGTTTACGGTTATCCCGTCCGGGAGGCGACTGAAGTGGCATTGACCGCCGTTTCCGACTGGCTAAAGGTCAACCCGCATTACGGCATGGCCATAATGTTTGCCTGCTTTGAGGACAGCGTCACCGACGTGTACCGGGAGGTATGGCAGGAAATACAGGACAACTGGAGTCTGCGTCCCATCGTGCGCGAGAACGACGGAAGGCTGGAACAGGCCATACAGTACGCTATGGAGTGCCATCGCGGAGCGGTTCGCAAGGGCTCGGCGCTGCCCTACATCCTGCATCCACTTGAATCGCTGCAGATACTATCCTCCATGAATGCAGACACAGGCCTTATGATGGCCGGAGTGCTGCATGATACTCTTGAGGACACCGATGCCTGTCTGCTTGATATCTATGAGCGTTTCGGCGTCGATGTGGCGGCACTGGTCAACGCACACACCGAGGACAAACGGCAGATATGGTACATGCGCAAGCTGCGCACCATTGACGAGCTGCCCGGAGCCGACATCCGGCTCAAAATGCTGGTCATCGCGGACAAGACAGCCAATCTGCGCAGCATGAAAGCAGATTACAGGCGCATGGGTGAACAGCTCTGGGAACGCTTCAACGCTCCCAGGGAGCTGCAGGCATGGTATTACAGCGGCATTGTGGATGGTCTTTCCGAGCTTCAGAATTACCCTGAGACGGCAGATATCTACTGGGAAATGAACGCTCTTTTCAAGGATCTCTTTGTCAGCTTTGCCGTCGACGAGGAAAAGGGCATGCTTTATCAGCTGTGTGCAAACGGAGAACGCCTTGTGCTCAAAAAGGGAAAGCCCCAGTGGAACCATCTTGAGGGAAAGGTGAGCTACAACGCAGTATATCTGGCACGCAAGGATGCCGAGCGCATTGAGGACAACTGGGCAGAGCCCTTCTGGAATACGCACCGGCAGGATATGGCAGACGGTGTATACGAGCTGTTCAGTTCATCTGATGTGCAGATTCTGTGTAGCGTGAAGGACGGCTGTCTGACTCTTTCGGTGCATGATCCCGATGACAAGCGCGAAATGCATTATCGCCTTGACGAGGAGGCGACTCATCGCCTGCTCGTGCAGCTGCGTCTGAGACACAGCCTGCGACTCAAGCTGGCTACCATACTGAAAAAAGAATTCGGCAGTGATGACGGCCCGGCACGTTTCACTTCCTTCTGCAAGGAAACCGGAGTGAAATACCATGCCTGTCCGTTATGAGAAATATCAGCAGCGCGTGATAGTCACCGTCACGCGCTGCTGTGTTATCTGCCGCACATTATGCAATGCTGCGCAAAACATCTATAATATATGATGCAATTATGCAGCAAAGCTGTGTTGACACGCAGTGTCAATCAAGTTAGGATATTACTATAGAAATATGTTCAGTCAGTCTGCATTATCCGAAACATCGCTCTGAACACACACATTTCCTGGAGGCGGCAATGATACCAGACATACGCAGAAGAGGAGCATACGAAGCAGCACATATGGACGCCGGCAGAGATATTGACGGGATATCCAAGGAAGAGCTGTATCACATGGTATATCACGACAACATCACCGGTCATTACAACTGGAATTACATGTGGAAGCAGCTTGACCGGAGATATATGCCATCGGAGCTGGAATACTGCTTTGTCCATTTTGACATCAAGGATTTCAGCATCATCAACGAGTTGTACGGGCATGACAACGGCAACGACCTGCTCAAGCTCGTCTGCAGCAGGATGTCTCAGGAGACCGGATGGGTCTATTGCTCCGCCAGATGTGACAATGACAATTTTGCAATGATGATAAAGGTAATGCCCGACGAAGAGCTGATAAGCACGTTGCATGGCTTCTTTGACCGGATGTCGCATCTGCCGTGTGACGAAACCTTCCGGGTGTATTATCGCTGCGGTATTGTGACCGCTCAGGATGCTCTTGCAAAAAATGACCGGGTAGCCGACTGGGCCAAATTTGCACAGTCACTGGGCGTTAAGCGTGACTGCACCGAAATCAATCTTTTCACAAACGAAATGTACGAACGGATGCGGAAGGGCAGATATTATCTTTCCTACCTTGATCAGGCAATAAAGGAGGATGAATTTCTCATTCATCTGCAGCCGAAATACGACATTCACACCGAGAGGATCGTTGGTGCAGAGGCGCTGGTTCGCTGGAACTACAGGCACGAACGGACGCTCAGCCCCGGAGAGTTTATTCCCGTGTTTGAAGACAACGGCGTTATCGGCCGGGTCGATCAGGTCGTGCTTGAAAAGACCTGTGAGCTGCTTGAGCGCATGAAGGCCGACGGCCTGCCTCTCTTCCCCATATCGGTCAATCTGTCACGAAGGCGAATGGAAAACTCACATCTTCTGGAACAGCTTACCGCCTGTGTGGACCGGCACGGTGTTGCCCATGAACTGATAGAATTTGAGCTGACCGAAAGCTCGGTATATGCCGACGAAGAGCAAATGCTGCAGTTTCTCGGAAAGCTCAGGGAGCTTGGATTCAGAATATCAATGGATGATTTCGGTACAGGGTACTCGTCCCTGAGTCTGCTGCTCAACATGCCGCTCGACACACTGAAGATTGACAAGTGCTTTGTGGATCGCATCAGCTCCGAAGGAGAAGAAAACAAAGAATATCTTCTGATAAAGGATATCATTACCATCGCAAAACATCTTGACCTGCGCTGCCTTGCTGAAGGGGTAGAGAAAAAAACTCAGGCTGACTGCCTGCGCAGAATGGGTTGTGACGCAATACAGGGTTATTACTACAGCCGTCCGCTTCCTGCCGAGGAATACGTCGAGCGGATACGCAGCCAAAATATCCTGTGAATCATAGTGAAAACAGTAAAGCAACGAAAGAGGGAGTAACCATGCTTAATCACCTTGCTGTAAGTCTTGTTGACAATATTTCCACCGCATTGGTCGGAAAACGCGATGCTGCCGAGCTGTCGGTCATTGCACTGCTTGCGGGAGGACATCTGCTGCTGGAGGATGTGCCGGGCGTGGGAAAAACAACTCTTTCCCTTGCCATTGCCCAAACAAGCGGATGTTCCTTCGGGCGCATACAGTTCACTCCGGATACCATGCCCTCAGATGTTTTCGGCGTGAGCATCTACGACAGTTCCAGCGGGGAATTCCGCTATCGTCCGGGCGTTATCATGAAAAATATCATACTCGCCGACGAGATCAACCGTACGCCGCCCAAGACCCAATCGGCTCTTCTTGAAGCAATGGAGGAGCATCAGGTCACGGTAGACGGAACGTCTTACCCGGTACCCGAACCGTTCTTTGTGGTGGCAACACAGAACCCGGTCGAGCACACCGGCACATATCCCCTGCCGGAGGCTCAGCTTGACCGTTTCATGATGCGCATTTCCATCGGCTATCCCGAACGGGCAGACGAAGAGGCGCTTATTTCAAAGGCCATTTCCGGAGCCCGAAAGACTGCTTCTCAGCCTTTGATGAGCCCTGAGTCAATTCTTGAGCTCCAGCGTGAGGTAGGAGAAGTAAAAGTCTGTCCGGAAGTCCTTTCCTACATTGTTGCACTTGTTTCCTCCACCCGCGAAAGCGAAGAGCTTCTGCTGGGCGCAAGTCCCCGTGCCTCTATCGCACTGACCAGAGCTGCGCAGGCTGCGGCATACATAAGCGGCAGAGACTACGTCACTCCGGATGATGTCAAGAGAGTCTGGGAGCCTGTAATGATACACCGGGTCGTGGTTTCGGCCAAGGCACGTGCCACCGGTCATGACGCGGCATGGGTCATCCGGCGTATCCGCAGCAACACTGCGGTTCCGATGCTCTGATCCCGACGGAGGTAAGGGCATGAAAACTCGCAGATTTCTTGTCATAGCCTTTTTCGCTCTGGCCGTGTTCCTCGCCAGCATCCGTTCCGGTCCGCTTGTTTACGGCCTGCTGTATATCTCTGTGCTGCTGCCGGTGCTTTCGGTGCTCTACACCCTGATCGTGTACGAGAAGATGAAAATCTATCAGAGCATCGACTCGCGCATTACCGTAAAAAACCAGCCTGTCCCCTACGTGTGCCGTATACTCAACGAAACCCGGATGCTTTCGTTCACACGCATGGAGCTCCGGTTTCATTCGGAGCTTTCCGAGGTGGCAGACACCGACAGTCTTCGCGCTTTCACTCTGCCCGCAGGGGCTGCAGAAGAGATCCGGACCGAAGTGGTCTGCAAACGAAGAGGCCGATATTCTATCGGAGTGGAAAAGATTCTGATAAGCGATATACTCGGACTGGTCAGGCTGTCCTTTGAACCGCCTGTGGAATACCCGGTATCGGTCTGCCCGCGGGTGGTGCATCTTGACAGTCTGGGCATCTTCACGTTCGAAGGAGTAAGAGCCGCGTCTTCTTTATCACACGAAACCACCGCCGGCGACACAATGCACGAATACACCGTCGGCGATGACCCGCGGCTGATACACTGGAAGGCCAGCGCCCGCACAGGCACTCTGCAGGTACGCCAGATAAGCGGAGTGGAACGTCCGTCCATGGTGATAATCGTCGACATTCGCAAATACAGCGAAGGACAGACTGCAATAATCCGCGAAGACAATCTTCTGGAAGCACTGCTGGCAATGTGCGACTACTGCCTCACACGCGACATCGAGGCAGATGTTTACGCAGGAGACAACCACTTTCCGCTCAGAGACAGCAGAGATTTCAGCGAATTGTACGAATGGGCGGGAAATATGGAGTTTTCCCGGATAGCTCCTGACCCGCACATTCCTGACACCCGTTTCACCTGCTGCGCCCTGCTGACCTCAGGTCATTCCGATGGCAGCGCTGAAGAGCTCATCGGCGCCGCAGCCGCAGGCGCCGAATGCGTAATGATGGAATTCGGCAGCGAGCCTCACTCATATGAAGCCTCCCGCTTCAGGTGCATAAGCGTACCTGACAACTGTGATATCATCGAAATACTGAGTTGAATATGAAAAAGATCAACAATTTCAGGGTCAATTCAAAAGAACTGCTGTCCGCTCTCCCACGCGGCAGCGCGTCAGCAATATTGTCCTCAGCACTGGCTGCGTTGATAACCGCCGCTCTGCTGCCCGAAAGTACCGACAGCTTTTTCCCCGCCGCGTTCATGCTTCTGTGTGCTGTGTTTTCATTGCTGCTTGAACTTTTGCGGCTTCCAAAGGCCGTGAACATACTGATTCCGGTTCTCAGTGCTGCCGGCGGAGCGGTGTCTCTGCTTTTACCGCGAGGAGAATACGGTCGGAATCTTATCGCCCTGCTTGGCTCCGGAGAAGCCGAAGCCGACATGCTGATCGTTCCCTTTGTGTGTTTCAGCGCGGTGCTGTGCTGGGTGGTGGGAATGGTAAACCGTTTCTTTGTGCTGCGCTGTGTTGCTGCAGGAGGTATTGCCCTTTCATTTATTATTCTTATTCTGACCAGAATGACTCTGCTGCCGGTCATAGCCGTATTGCTGCTGGCTTATGCTCTGATAGTACTGTGTCAAGTCTTTGCACCCGGAACAAATTCGAATGACGGAAAGCAGCACGAACCATGGTACGTGCTCATCTGCCTTGCAGCTGCCGTCATCGCACTGCAGCTGCCGATACCCGAAACACGCATACCCTGGGAAAAACTGTTTCAGCTCAGGCAGACCGAACAGCTCCAGCAGCTCGGTCAGACACTGGATATCGATGCGCTGGCCCCGGAACCTGAGGAGGTCAAAAACACCGGCTACGACGCAGACGCTTCCAGCATTGGCGGCTGGGTGGAGGTCACCTCAGGCTATCCGATGGAAATATCCTTTGCAGCCGGTGCTTTCACCGACCGGCTGACAGGCAGCATCTATGACGAATACACCGGCAAGGGCTGGCTGAACACCATCTCCCTTTGCGGAACCGGTTATTCATCCGATTCGGATATTACTGCAGAGGCTATCGGCGCGGAGAACTGCGCGCAGGCGGTCATCCGGAAACTCAGCACCCGTGGGGGTACAGTATTCTACCCACCGTATACCGTGTCAATCTTCACCGGCGATGATTCGGTCATTGAGCGAAACGGAAGTCAGCTGATTTTCGGTCACTCCCGCACCGGAAGCTACACGGCGTTTTTTGAGGAGAGTCTGTCGGATAACACGCTGACCGACGCTGAGCGTCAGGCATATCTCGCTCTGCCTGATGGACTGCCCGCGAGAGTTGCACGACTGGCTCATTCAGTCGCCTCCTCAAAGCCGGATGACCAAAGCAAGGCCGACGCGCTTATGAATGCCCTTTCCGGATACCGCTACGAAACAAAGGTGGA
>JAZUOR010000230.1:0-3583 GCA_045604745.1 Acutalibacteraceae bacterium
CCGCAGCACCCCAATCGGTACAGGCAGCCGCATATCAGATAACCCTTGACCGTGTGGTGGGCGAGCACCGTCTGCCCGACAACTGCATTGTCATCGCCGCCGGCAACCGTATCACTGACCGATCGGTCGCCTTCAAGATGCCCAAAGCTCTTGCCAACCGGCTTCTGCATATCGAAATTGAAGGCAGCTTTGAATCATGGCGTCAGTGGGCGGTGTCTGCCGCCATCAACGAAAAGGTTCTTGGCTACCTTGCCTTTCGTCCCGATGCTCTGTTCGGTTTTGATTCCGCAGTCGATGACCTCGCCTTTGCCACACCCCGTTCATGGGAGATGGCAAGCAATATTCTAAACACAATAAACGACGACGTTGACGAAATGTATCCCCTGATTGCCGGCCTTGTGGGAACCGGCACTGCGACGGAATTCCGTACATGGTCGTCAGTGTGGAGACAGATTCCGTCCGTTGAGGACATTTTCAGCGGCAAAAACCCGCAGCCTCCCAACCGCAGCGACGCAATGTATGCTCTGGTGTCCTCCATGACCGCATATGCCCGAAAACACCGGAACGAGTTGACTCTCATTGAAAACTCCATCGAATACGCAAACCGTCTGCCCGCAGATTTTTCCGTGGTTCTGCTCAAGGACTATATGTACCTTGAGGAGGGCTACAAGGAGCGACTGATGAGACTGCCGGTCTTCTCCCGGTGGCTGTCAACGAAAGGACGGCTGCTCAATGGCTCTGTCTGATGATGTATTGAGAAAATGCACCCGCCGACTGATGCTTTCCCGCATGAGGCTGCTGAACCGCAGCGGATTTTTCGGACTGCTGCTCATGCATCTGCGTTTTTCGGTGGATGAGGAACTCGAACTGCCCGCCACTGACGGCAGATACCTCATTTTCCCGCCTGACTATCTGCTGAAGCTGACCGACAAAGAGGTGGATTTTTACCTGCTGCACGAAATAATGCACATCGCACTGCGCCACTTCGAGCGTTCCTGCGGAGCAGAGGAAAAGGAGCGATTTGACTCTGCCTGCGATATCGTGGCAGACTCACTGATATTCAGAGAGCTCGGCGGCTTTGTTCCCGGCGATTATCCGAATCTCGACACACTGGAACTCTGCGCACCCAACGGCAAACCGGGATATCTCTACACCGCCGAGGAAATACTCGCCATGATGCCCGCGCCGATAAAAGCAGTGCTGTCCGAAAAGAACGAATCCGACAGCAGCGAAGATTATGATAGCACAGAAGGCGACGATGATGCTCCGGATGGTGGCAGTGGAGACGGTGACGGAGACGGAGATGGAGACGGAGACGGAGATGGTGACGGAGACGGAGATGGTGATGGAGACGGTGATGGCGATGGAGACGGAGACGGTGATGGAGATAGCGGAGCAGCTGACAAAGGACGCAAAAAAAGCAAAGCCGAACGGCAACCAAAGCCCTCCGGCGGCAATACCATCGACGACCATTCCATGTGGGGAAAGGACAGCGACCACGAGCTGCGGGACACATGGCGAAAGCATATGCTGGACGCCGCCGAATCCATTTCCATCCGCGACCCGTCCAACGAACGCGGGCTGATGCCTGCGTTCATGCAGCGGCTCATCGACGAACTGAAAAAGCCAAAAATCGACTGGCGCACCCTGCTCAACGAGTTCATTCAGGAGGAGATATGTGACTATTCCTTCTCCCCGCCAGACCGACGGTTTGACGACTCTCCCTTCTTTCTGCCCGACTTCAACGAAAAGCAGGACGAAGTGAAGAATATTCTCTTTATGATAGATACCTCCGGCTCTATGTCCGACCAAATGATTGCAGAAGCCTACTCCGAGGTAAAAGGCGCCATAGACCAGTTTAACGGCAGGCTCGCCGGGTGGCTGGGTTTCTTTGATGCGGTGGTCGTGGAGCCGCTGCCCTTTGCCGACGAGGAGGAATTCAAAGCTATACGTCCGGAAGGCGGAGGCGGCACCCGCTTTGATATCATTTTCGATTATGTGCGGGAAGAGATGACCGACGACCCTCCTGTGTCCATCATAATCCTCACCGACGGATATGCTCCCTTCCCCGATGAGAACGAAGCCATGGATATCCCTGTTCTCTGGCTGATAAACAACGGGGAAGTAACGCCGCCATGGGGCAAACTCGCAAGGCTCACGGAAGATAGATAAACAGATAAATCACCCGCCGATGCGCACGCAGGTGTGCTGCCAGCGGGTGATTTATCTGTTTTATCTCAGCTCATGCGGTGTTGAACGCAAGACAGTCGTTGTGGTCGATCCTGAAGGTCGGATCAAACTCATAGGTAACGGTCTTCCATTCGTGGGTAAAGGTCAGCTCAAAGACACACGACGTATATTACTACAGCACTGAAGACAGTGCGCCCCACTCTCACTCCAATCTGAGGATACGGGGTGATCTGTTCACGTCAGCATATCTACAACCGGAAAGCACGCAGCGACAAACGTCACCCTCTCCGCTTTCCGGTATATTGACATTGAGTTTTTCGCGGCGGTAGTATATAATTAAATCAATACATTATAGGAGGAACCAGCCCGTGAAAACAGCATTAAAAGTATTTTCCGTAATAATGGCCGCGCTCATCGTGTTTGGTACGGCTCCGTCTCTGTCCGCACAGGCAGCCGGTGATGTTACCGTGTTTCGTATGGGCGGCGAAAACCGCTACGAAACGGCAGCGATGATCGCCGGAGAAACCTTTGAACGAGCAGAGCTTGTTGTGCTCGCCAGCGCCGAAGGATTTGCCGATGCACTGGCAGCAGCACCGCTGGCATATACTCTTGAGGCTCCGATCCTTCTGTCCGGAAAGGACAGCATCAGCCCCTTCACCCTTGCCCGGATGGACGCACTGGGATGCCAGATGGTCATTGTGCTGGGCGGCACGGCGGCAATCGGCAGCAGCGTGGTGAAAACCCTTGAGAACAGAGGCATGGAGGTGTTTCGTCTGGGCGGCACTTCACGCTATGAAACAGCTGTGCTTATTTCCGACATGATCGATTATATTACAGCAACGGTTCCCAGCGAGGTTATAATTGCCAGCGGTGCCAACTATCCGGATGCGCTGTCGGTCAGTCCGGCCGCAGCCCGCGGCGGTATGCCCATACTGTACGCCCCTCAGAACGGTGTTCTTGACAGCACCACAAAGGAATATTTGAGCCTGATTGATGCTGACAGAGCCTACGTACTGGGAGGCACTTCCTCTGTAGGCCGCGGAATAGAGAATCAGCTCAGAACCTTGGGCGTGGATGAGGTCGAGCGCATCGGCGGCAGGGATCGCTATGCCACATCACTGCTTATCAACAGACGCTTTAACGACTATTTCCCCGGTGACGGAGTGGCCTTTGCCACCGGTAAAAACTACCCCGACGCCCTTGCCGGAGGAGTTATGGCTGCATACACAGGCGTGCCGGTAATCCTGACCGACAACAACAGCGCCGACGCACAGGTCCGCGCTTACATCGCAGAACGCAACCCGTCAAGATTCTATGTTTTCGGAGGCTTCGCCACTGTTTCCGGCGAGATAATTGAGGCTTATGCCGGAACTCCGGCAGCGCCCACAACCAC
>JAZUOR010000231.1:0-2343 GCA_045604745.1 Acutalibacteraceae bacterium
CGCGCTGTGGAAGCCGAAGGTAACGTCGGTGTCCCAAATATCGTTGTCGATAGTCTTGGGCAGGCCGATAACATTAAGACCCTCTTCGGAGAGGAGATTTGCCGTCTTGTGTGTGCCGTTGCCGCCGAGCGTGACCAGACAGTCAAGCCCCATGGCAGCGTAATTGCGTTTCATTGCAGCGACCTTGTCAACGTTATCGTCCTCGATGACGCGCATGTTGCGGTAAGGGGTGCGGCTTGTTCCGAGAATTGTGCCGCCAAGGGTAAGGATTCCACCGAAGTCGCTGGGCGGCATGAAGGTATAGCTTCCCTCGATAAGTCCGGTAAAGCCGTCGTTGATGCCGATGAATTCGGCGTCAAAGAGGTTGTATGAGGCGTAGGCAACGCCGCGAATGGCAGCGTTAAGTCCGGGGCAGTCGCCGCCGGCGGTAAGCAGTCCGATTCGTCTTTTCACAGTGAACCTCCTTATTATCAGTTATTCAGCAAAGGAAGAGGCATCAAGTGCGGTGTATTCGTATACGCAGTTGGCCTGCGGAGTGGGGTAGTTCTTTTCCTTTACGAATATGCGTGACTCATCACTTGCAACATAGATGTTGGCAAGGGCAGCTCCGACGTCGATGCAGTTGAGGTCCTCCAGATACTTTATGGAGACCATGGGACGTTTGCGGTAAATATAGATGTTGGTACCTTCGGTTATGTACCGTACAGGCTGACGGTTCATAGCCGAGGGAGCAAGACGTCCGGCATCAAGAAGAGGGAGAAGCTCAGGAGAGCTGATCTTGCCCAGAACGATCTCATGCAGCAGCTTGCGGTTGGCTTCCTCCGGACTGAGCCTGCGGGGTGCATTGTCGGCTCTGCCGAAGCAGACGGTAGCCACATACGGCAGCTGTCCGGCGTCATCCTCCGCCTTGGGCTTGCACATGCCCAGCCAGCATGTGCCGACATCCTGCTCAGTAAGGAAGAGGATGATCTGCTGTCCGATGAAACCGGCGTTTTCGAGATATCCGTCCTTCATGACTGAACGGATAACTATATAGTGCTGGGCGTTGTGTCCAAGTACGGAATGAAACTTGCGCAGATAGTCCTCGCGGGAGAGGATGGAGATGTTAGTCTTTATACTGGAGTGCAGAGGCTTTATTGTGCCCATGAACTGGCGAAGCTCTGCAAGAACGCTGTCCTTTATCGGTTCTGCGGTGTATGTGCGAACCGAACGACGGGCAACTATAGCGTCTTTCCGTGTCATATAGCGTGTAACGCCGCTCCGAAAAAAGCTGTGCGGCGCTTACTCCTTTCAGAATGAATGAATAACCTTAAAGTGTATTATAGTATATTGTGGCAGATAAATCCAGATTTATTTTCAGCTGCCATGAACGCTGTCTGCAATGCGGTCGAGCTCGGACTGAGTGAAGCTGTAGGTCTTGTCGCAGAAGTGGCACTCAACATGCGCCTTGCCGCTCTCGTCGGCGAGATTGCGGATTTCATCCTCACTGAGCGTGATGAGGGCACGGGTGACCCGGTCGCGGCTGCAGGAGCAGCGGTAGACAGCCTGCTGCGGGTCAAAGAATTCAACCTCAAAGCCGGCAAGCGCCTTTTTAAGAATATCCTGCGCAGAAAGGCCGGAACACAGCATTTCGGAAAGTGTGGGCATTTCGGCAAGAGATTTTTCGATTTTGACAATCTCGCGTTCGTCGGCGGCGGGCAGCAGCTGAATAATGAGACCTCCGGCTTTGTCAACGCGCCAGAGCCTGTCAAAGTGAACGCTCAGAGCAAACACGGTGGGAATCTGTTCGCTGGTTGCGTAATAGCCGGTCAGATCCTCCGCGATCTGTCCGGAAACAAGGGGGCATCGTGCACCGTACGGCTCGCCGATACCGTAATCCTTGATAACGGAAAGCTCGCCGTTGGTGCCAACAGCGCCGGCAACGTCCAGCATACCGTTGGCATCAGGTGCAAGCAGCAGTTCGGGAGACTGGCAATAGCCGCGCACGTTGCCCTGAGAGTCGGCAACGGCAATGAGAGAGCCAAGGGGACCGCCGCCGTTGATGCGCACAGTGATCGACGCGTTGTCCTCCTTGAGCTTTTCGCCCATGATAGAAACTCCGGTCAGCAGCCGGCCAAGAGCTGCTGCTGCGACCGGAGTGCAGTGATGGATACGCACTGCCTCCTTGACGATATCTGTAGAATCAAGCAGAACGGCATGCACAAGGCCGTCTGAGGTAATACATTTCTGAAAAAGTCCCATTGTGATTCAATTTCCTTTCTTACGGCAGACGTAGACTATGCGCTCGGTCTGCCCGGATGGGGGAGAGTCGGTGTAGTCGTCGTACTCCTCGGCGATGACAAG
>JAZUOR010000232.1:0-5197 GCA_045604745.1 Acutalibacteraceae bacterium
GTCTGTTTTGGACAAGCTCCTTTATGTATCCTTCGTGGATTTTTCCGACAGCCGCTTCGGCGGTGTAAAAAAGAAGATCAGAAACCAGATCAGCGTTTTTGAATCGGCAGGCTATCCCGTCACTCTTGTCACCAGATGCGGCAGCGGAGTGGCTGTCTATCGCGACGGCACTGAATCAATAATAAAGAGCGATATCGGCGTTTTCAGCCGCAAGGTGCTCACCGCAGCCGCTTACGCCGAGGCCACCAGGGGCGGCTACGGTTATCTCTACATGCGCTTTCAGTTTTTCTGCGGCAACGTAAAAAACATGCTTGCCCGGCTCAGAAGTCTGGGCATCTGCAACATAGTCGAGATCCCCACATTTCCCTATGACAACGAGCTGCGGATGCAGGGTCTCAGAGGCCTGCCCAAGCTGATGTGCGACAGGTTTTTCCGTGGCCCCTGCTCCGGAAACATTGACTGCTACACCTCTTACGGAATCGACGGCACAATATACGACACTCCCGCAATCTCGCTGTCCAACGGCATAATCGTAGACAGCGTACCCGTTTCGGCCAGCACCTGCTCCGATAACCGCCTGGATATTATTTCCGTATCCTCCATGCTTCCCTGGCACGGCATCGACAGGGCTATAACCGGCATGGGACAGTATTACGAAAAGGGCGGCAGCCGCAATGTCCATCTGCACATCTGCGGCGAAGGCTCGGAGCTGGAAAACTATCAGGCTCTTGTGCGCCGTTACGGTCTTGACACTCACGTCACTTTCTACGGACCGGCCTACGGCGACAGACTCACAGAGGTCTTCGACCGCTGCACCGTCGGACTGTGTGCCCTCGGCGTGCACAGAAGAGGACAGCTCAACGGCAGCCCGCTCAAGACCGTGGAATATGTCGCCCGCGGCCTTGCCGTCGTGTCAGAAATGAAGCTCGATTTCCTGCCCGAAGGAAATGAATATCTATTCACCGCTCCGCCCGACGAGTCGCCGCTTGACATTGAAGCCATCATCAGGTGGCACGACCGGCTCATGTCACCCGGAGCACAGAAGGTACACGAAGACATCCGCAGCTATGCCCGCGAGCACTGCGATATGAGCGTGACAATGAAAAAAGTATTGGATTATATCGCCAGCCGGTGACCGGCTGCATGATACGAAAGGCATGACTATGAAATACGCACTTATCGGATGCGGACGCATTTCCGCAAACCATATTGCCGCCGCACTTGCCAACGATGTCGAGATTGCTGCTCTGTGTGACATCGTTCCGGAGCATTCGGCACGTATACTTGAGATGATCCCGGAAGAGAAGCGTTCGTCGGTTACGGTTTACTCAGACTACCGTCTGCTTCTTGAAAACGAAAGCATCGAGCTTGCCGCCATCGCAACGGAAAGCGGCAAGCACGCGGCAATAGCCCTTGACTGTATTGAAGCCGGCGTAAACATCATAATCGAAAAGCCGATCGCCATGTCGATCGCCGATGCCGATGCCATCATTGCCGCAGCTAAGGCAAAGGGTGTCACCGTATGCGCCTGCCATCAGAACCGCTTCAACCGTTCCATACGTCAGATTCGCTCTGCAATGGAGGCCGGACGCTTCGGAAAGCTTCTGCACGGAGCTGCCCACATCCGCTGGAACCGCGGTGAGAGCTATTACACTCAGGCTCCGTGGCGCGGCACATGGGAGCAGGACGGCGGCGCACTGATGAACCAGTGCATACACAACATCGACCTGCTGCGCTGGATGATGGGCGGCGAGGTCACCGAGGTGTACGCATACACAGACAACCTCACCCACGATTATATTCAGGCCGAAGACCTCGGCCTTGCAATTGTAAGATTTTCCAACGGCTCTTACGGACTCATAGAGGGTACCACCAATGTTTATCCGAAAAATCTTGAGGAAACTCTCTATATCTTCGGCGAAAAGGGCACTGTAAAGGCCGGAGGCAAATCGGTGAACATTATTGAAGAGTGGAGCTTTTCGGACGCTCTTGATGATCCGGAAGAGGTCAAAAGCAATTTCAACGAAAATCCGCCCAATGTGTACGGATACGGTCATACTCCGCTCTATGCAGATGTTATAGATGCCATCCGCAGCGGACGAGCCCCGTACGTCACCGCCGAGGACGGCAAGCGTGCGCTTGAGCTGGTTCTTGCCATTTATCTCTCCGCCGCCGAGCATCGCCCGGTTCAGCTTCCCCTTGACGGCTGCGCCTCCACCGACTTTGCAGGAAGGTTCGGCCGATGAAAGAGTATTTTGTACACGAAAGCAGCTTTGTTGACGAAGGCTGCACTATAGGCAGCGGCACAAAAATCTGGCATTTCTGCCACATACAGCGCGGAGCGGTTATCGGCAGCGGCTGTTCTCTGGGGCAGAATGTCAACGTTGGCTGCAACGCAGTTATCGGCAGCGGCTGCAAGCTGCAGAATAATGTGTCGATATATGAAGGCGTGGAGCTTGAAGACTATGTTTTCTGCGGTCCCTCCTGCGTCTTTACCAACGACCTCACTCCGCGCGCAAAATATCCCAAGGGCAGCGCAGGTTATAAGCGTACTCTCATCAAGACAGGAGCTTCCATAGGTGCCAACGCAACAATAGTCTGCGGTCATACCGTTGGTCGCTGGGCACTTATCGGCGCCGGTGCCGTGGTCGCCTGCGACGTTCCCGACTATGCTCTTATGCTCGGCGTGCCGGCAAGACAGGTCGGCTGGGTATGTGAGTGCGGCAGCCGGCTTGAGGGACTTAACTGCGCTGAATGCGGCAGGAGCTATCAGCTTGAAGACAACGTACTCAAACCTGTTTGCAGCGATTCGATAAACTGAACAAAGGAAATTATAAAGATGGAATTTGTTGATCTTAAGGCTCAGTACAGTGCATTAAAAAACGAAATTGACGCCGGTGTGCTCAATGTCATGTCTCACGGACGATATATCATGGGTCCGGAGATAGCCCAGCTGGAGGAAGAGCTGTGCCGGTTCACCGGAGCTTCACACTGCGTGACCTGCTCCAACGGAACCGACGCGCTGCAAATGGCTCTGATGGTCTGGGGCGTGGGCCCCGGCGACGCTGTTTTTGTGCCGTCATTCACCTTTATGTCCACAGCCGAGGTGGTCAGCCTTGTCGGCGCAACACCTGTGTTTGTTGATATCGAAGCCGACACCTTCAACATGGATCCGTTGTGTCTTGAGTCTGCCATAGAGAAAACCTGTGCCGAAGGAAATCTGACACCAAAGGCCATTATAGCAGTTGATCTCTTCGGTCAGTGCGCCGACTTTGACCGCATCTTCCCCATTGCCTGCAAGCACGGGCTGTATGTACTTGAAGACGGCGCTCAGGGCTTTGGAGGTACGCTTGGAGGCAGGCGCGCCTGCTCCTTCGGCGACATCTCCACCACCTCCTTTTTCCCCGCAAAGCCTCTGGGCTGCTACGGAGACGGCGGTGCTGTGTTCACCGACAATGCCGAATGGTGCGAGCTGCTCAGATCTGTTCGCATCCACGGCAAGGGCACAATGAAATACGACAATGTGCGCGTCGGACTCAACGCACGTCTTGACACCATGCAGGCTGCTGTGCTGCTGCCCAAGCTGCGTGCCTTCGAGGAATATGAGCTGTCCGCCCGCCAGCGCTGGGCAGAATTATACACCTCTCTTCTTGAAGAGCATCTGAAGGTGCCCGGACTTCGTGACGGATATACCTCAAGCTGGGCACAGTATACGGTCATGCTTGACCCTGACATTGACCGCGAGGCTGTTCAGGCAAAACTGCGTGAAAAGGGCATTCCCACAATGGTATACTACTGGCGCGGCCTCCATCAGCAGCCCGCTTACACCCATCTTGGATACGGTGAGGGCTCTCTGCCTGTTACCGAGGAAGTCTGCCGGCGGGTACTCAGCCTGCCGATGCATCCCTATCTGAAAGAGGATGATGTGCGCACGGTATGTTCCGCACTGCTGAGCGCATGCGGCAAGGCCTGATATTGAACTGTGATATTTATGTAGCTTGCTGATCCACGGGGCGGACAGGATCTCCGCCCCGTGTAAATGTCTGCAGAGTTATTTCTGCTCAGGCCTGAAGGTCGCACATGCTGTGTCGCCGCAGGTGCTTGCATACGAGGGAGTCACCTCAATGCAGGGAGCATTGCAGCAGTCGCCGCTGGCGTGATAGACACAGTTGTTGACTTCGCATTTGATGTGGTTGACCTTGTCCTCATAGCAGCCGCAGCCGCTCATCTTGTTGTCAGACATAGCTTTGTCCTCCGGTGCTTGTTTTTCGCGGCACTGTTCTGCCGCTGGTGTTATTTTGTCCGGGATCTTTATTTTTTATTCCGGAACTCAGGAAAGGAATGATGTTTATATATGGCTCTTTTTGCGCTGGGTGACACCCATCTCTCTCTTGGCACCGACAAGCCTATGGACATCTTCCGCGGCTGGCAGAACTACACCGAACGACTGGAAAGCAACTGGCGCGCCGTAGTGGGAGAGCAGGACACTGTTGTGTTATGCGGCGATATTTCATGGGCAATGAAGCTGGAAAACACATATGACGATTTTTCCTTTCTTCATTCTCTGCCGGGCAGAAAAATCATACTGAAGGGCAACCACGACTACTGGTGGATGACCAAAAAGAAAATGGACAATTATCTGGAAGCTCAGGGATTTGACTCCCTTTCGATACTGTTCAACAACTGCTTTGTATATGATAATTATGTTCTGTGCGGCACAAGGGGCTGGTCCTATGACTGCCCTGCCAGCGAACAGCTTGTTCTGCTGCGGGAAGCGGGCCGGCTGCGTATGTCCCTTACCGAGGGTGCAAAAACCGGGCTTGAGCCCATCGTATTTCTGCACTACCCGCCCATCTACGGCGACTATCGCTGCGACGAGATCATGGACGTGCTCCATGAATTCGGTGTAAAACGCTGCGTGTACGGTCATCTCCACGGTGCAGCCCACCAGAAGGCCTGCATCGGCTCCTTTGAGGATATCGCCATGAAGCTGGTAGCAGCAGACTACTGTCAGTTCATGCCGGTTCTGCTTGAAAACTGAAGCAAATTGCCGATTATCATATATTTTTTAATATTTTAACGCCAATATCGGACATTTGAGTATTCCATTTTTCAACAAAATATGTTATAATCTTTTGGTATGCAAACAATATTATCTTTTGGAGGATTTACATTATGAACCTTATCAGCTGCACCG
>JAZUOR010000233.1:0-6402 GCA_045604745.1 Acutalibacteraceae bacterium
ACAGCAAGACAGGTATTGACATTATGTCCATTAATCTCCTTCTTGAGAATGCTTCTGACCCTGTCGTCTGGCGCGGTCCTATTCTCGGCGGCGTCGTGCAGCAGTTCTGGACTGATGTTATCTGGAAGGATATCGACTTCATGCTCATCGACATGCCTCCCGGAACCGGCGACGTTCCTCTGACTATTTATCAGAGCATTCCGGTTGACGGTCTGATTACCGTAACCTCTCCCCAGAGCCTTGTATCCATGGTGGTCAGCAAAGCAGTCAAGATGGCCGGTATGCTTGAGATCCCGATGCTCGGTGTAGTGGAAAACATGAGCTATGTTGAGTGTCCCGACTGCGGAAAGCAGATGCATATTTTCGGCGAAAGCCACGTTGCCGACATCGTAAAGGATTTCAGCCTGCCGCTGCTCGGCCAGCTTCCCATCAATCCCAAGCTCGCAGCAGCATGTGACGCCGGAATGATCGAGCTGTTCGAAGGCGACTGGCTTGAGCCCGCCGCAGACGCAATCGCTGCTCTCGGCTCAAAGAACTGATTCTTTATCGTCAATATTTAGGATAAAAGCCGGAAGCATACGCAGGTCAGCTGCGTGTTCTTTTGGCTTTTATTATTGTTAATTATATTAATGTTAATCAGACTGTATTATTGTAATATTTCTATAATTCTCCCTATAAAGAGATTGATTTTTTACGCATATCATGATACAATGTGTGCAAATAGCGTAACTACGGACGTGAAGGCATTATGTGCCTTTTTATCTGTAACGGAGGGTAAGGATCATGCCAGAAAATATCTTTGGTTATAGCACCGTAACTGTTATCAGTGCTGCTGCCGCTGTCGTTGCTTTGCTCGCTCTGATACTCATTATCGTATTTGCCGCAAAGGCCGGCAGTGCCAGAAAACGCGAAAAGAAAAGCAGAGAGGTTTCTCTTGAGTGCCTTGGTGCTATCGTCAGCACTATTGACGCAAAAGACCCTTTCAGCAAGGGGCATTCTTTCCGAGTTGCCGCCTATACCGTCGAAATTGCCCGCCGCATGAATCTTGACAACCTTGATAATATTTATGTCATTGCTCTGCTGCATGATATCGGCAAAATCGGCATTCCCGATGATATTCTCAAGCGCGTTGGCCGACTGATGCCCGACGAGTATGCTCTCATGAAGCAGCATACCGAATTCGGTCGTATGATACTTACAGATGTTCCCTCTGTTCCCGGAATCACCGAAGGTGCCAAGTACCACCATGAGCATTACGACGGTTCGGGATATAACGAGGGTCTGCGCGGTGAGAACATTCCTCTCATAGGCCGCATCATCTGCGTTGCTGATGCTTATGACGCCATGACCAGCCCGCGTTCCTACCGTCGCGGCCTGAGCAAGGCCGAGGCTATCAACGAACTCAACCGCTGCGCCGGCAGTCAGTTTGATCCCAACGTCGCCCGCGTCATGATTAAGATGCTCAACGACGGCTTCACAGTGGAGTAAAATGAAAAGCAAACGACCGCTGCGGTACAGTCTGCAGCGGTTGTTTTTTTTGAATGGTTTTATCCATAAACATATTTTATGCATATCATGAAGACAAAGGAGCTGCCGTGCATGGACAACAGAACCAGCGAAAAGAATATATCGGCGTCTTCCGATGAGCGTATCAGAAGCGTTTTTGACTATATAGCAGAAGAAAAAGCAACTTTTGCCGAAAAGCCATTCTGCGCCGAAGACAGCCTTGTGCTCACCCAGCTTACATATTTCCACATGGGTGACTACGTAAAAACATTTATGCCCTACTTTACCTTTTCCACTTCTCTTGTGCAGCTGGACAATCATGATGCACTGAGCAACATGAGCCGGTCAATACGCATTCCGGACGATTCCTGCCGACTGCTCAGCATGGCAGCACGAAGCAGAAGGTTCGGCAAAACCAAGATAAAATACTTCGTCGAGCATACTGACAAGGAAGCAGAAAAACAGTTTGCGGCAATGACATTCCTGCTTGATGACCACACCGCCTTTGTCGCCTTCCGCGGAACCGACAATACAATAGTCGGCTGGCGTGAAAACTTCAACATGGCATATATGACCCCTGTTCCCTCTCAGACTGCCAGTGCCGAATATCTCAGCCGGGTAATCAACCGACTCTTTACCCGCAGGGTTTATGTGGGCGGTCATTCCAAGGGCGGAAACCTTGCCGTATATGCCTCTGCGTTTTGCGGCCAGAAGGAGCAGAACCGGATCCTTGGAATATATAACCTTGACGGACCGGGATTCAAGGATGATCTTCTGAATACCCCCGAAATGCTTGCCATTAACGGGCGTGTGCATAACATTCTGCCCCAGTCATCAATGATCGGCACACTGCTCAAGCCCGTCGGAGATCAGACCATCGTCAGAAGTTCCGCAGAGGGTTTTGATCAGCATAATCCGATCAACTGGCACATCAGCAACAACCGTTTGGTTGAGGAGGAATCACTTTCCAGAGATGCACTGGTTTTTGACCGCGTGCTTGACCGGTGGCTGGACAGTCTTGATAATCCTCAGCGTGAGCTGATTGTGGACACCATGTTTGATATAATAGGCAGTTCGGGAGCACGTACATTCAACGATGCTATCGAAATGATCAAAAGTGGCGACATCAGTGCTCTCAGAGTTATAAAGAACATGGCTCCGGAAACAAGAAGAAGGCTGCTGCCGCTGTTCAAGAATCTCGGAGTGGAGTATATAAAGGAAAAAATCAGACGCTGAACAATACAGGAGGTCAGAACATGAAAACTATCTGGGGCGAACAGCTTGACAGAAATAATATCCTGCCCGAATACCCACGCCCTCAGCTTGTTCGGGACAGCTACATTAACCTCAACGGTGAATGGTCATATGCCATAACCGGAACAGAAGATAAGCCGGCAGCTTTTGACGGAACAATTCTTGTCCCGTTTTCTCCGGAATGCGAACTGAGCGGTGTGAACCGCCGCCTGAGTCCTGACGAATATCTCTGGTACGAGCGAACCTTTTCTCTTCCCGAAGGATTCAACAAAGGCCGCGTGCTGCTGCATTTCGGAGCAGTGGATCAGACTGCCTGGGTTTACCTTAACGGAACCGAGGTATGCTGTCATGTTGGCGGCTTCATGCCGTTCTGCGCAGATATAACAGCACAGCTTGGTGAAATCAATACACTGACCGTCAAGGTTCAGGATCTTTCAGACACCAGCTGGCATTCACGCGGAAAACAGGCCACCAATGCAAAGGGCATCTGGTACACGGCTCAGAGCGGAATCTGGCAGACAGTCTGGCTGGAAAGTGTTCCTGAGGACTATATTTCCTCCCTGCGCATTACGCCTGACTTCGATAATTCCAGTGTGGAAATCACCGCTGTGTCCGATTCTTCCGCTTCCGGCTGCATACGGCTTGAGGATGGCCGCCAATTCGCTGTGAATGCAAATGAACCGGTCATTGTACCGATGCCGGATTTTGAAGCGTGGTCACCGGAAAATCCTAAGCTCTACAGCGTATCCGTAACATTGGGTTCGGACGAAGTGAGCAGTTATTTCGGAATGCGGAAATTCTCAGTCGAGCCGGACGAGACCGGTATCAGGCGTCTGTTTCTCAACGGAAAACCGTATTTTCACAACGGCCTGCTTGATCAGGGCTACTATCCCGACGGTCTGCTTACTCCGCCAAGCGACGAAGCTATGATATATGATATTGCCACCATGAAAAAATACGGCTTCAATATGCTGCGCAAGCATATCAAACTGGAGCCGCTGCGCTGGTATTATCACTGTGACCGGCTTGGAATGCTGGTCTGGCAGGACATGATAAACGGCGGCGAGAAATATAAATTCACCACCATAAGCGTTCCTCTTGTCACCGGAAAGCATAAAAAGGACAACAGATACAGAAAATTCGGACGAAAGAATGCCGACGGACGTGCTCAGTATTACGTCGAGCTTGACGAGATGCTTGACACCCTCTACAACTCCGTTTCCATCGCCATGTGGGTTCCCTTCAACGAAGGCTGGGGACAGTTTGACGCCGCCAAAGCGGTTGAGCGCATAATGGTCAGGGACTCTACCCGTACGATCGACCATGCCAGCGGCTGGCATGACCAGTATATCGGTCAGACCAAAAGCCTGCACGTATATTTCAGACCCTATAAATTCAAAAAAGACAAGCTTGGCAGAGCGGTTATGCTGACCGAATTCGGCGGTTACAACTGTGCCGTCAAGGATCATTGCAATATAGCAAGATTTGAATTCGGCTATAAAAAAGCTTCGGATGCATCCGAGCTGCTGAAGCAGTACAGGCTTCTCTATGAAAACCAGATAATCCCGGCAAAGAAACAGGGATTGTGCGCAACAGTTTATACTCAGGTAACAGATGTAGAAGATGAAGTCAACGGACTGCTGACCTACGACCGAAAGGTGGAAAAGCTTCCTGCCGGGGAGCTGCAGAGAATTAACGCTCAGCTCAATGACTGAACTACCAATCTATAAGCAGCGCAGCCTCACGTGCGCTGATATCTCCGCTTTCGGTAATTCCTGCCGCGGGTGACATTCGTCCCAATTCCCGCATCCCGCCTGTTTCATAAAATGCACCAATAAATTCAGTAACGTCGTAGCGCCCATCGTAAACGTTCTCAAGTGTTTGAGGCAGCGACGGGCGCGCTGCATTTACCCAGAGTCTGACAGGAATAGACGGACGGTCGTCCGACAGGACTATCATGCTGTCTGACAGCTCAAAAACAGCTGCACCGCCCGCCGGTGCAAGCAGCATGTCAAACCCAGCGGCATTCAGCTCATTGTCAACAGTGATTATTGCGCCGATTTTTCTGCGCAGCTCTTCTACCGTATCGGCTACTGACCTTGGTCTGCGCGTAATGACCCTTATCTCACCTGCGACTTTTGCAAGCCGGGGCAGCAAAGCACACACTTCGTTTTCCTGACCGTATACGGCAATCCTTCTTAACTCAGGCTGCTTTTCAGAGCAGCCAAGAATATCCAGCGCCATATTTTCGAGCATTCTGCGCCTGAACTCATAAGGGATGTATTTGCGCAGCCTGCAGTCGCTCGGCGGCTCGACTCCGGCAGGCAGTAATATCCTTTCGGTGCTGTCAAGATTGTAGGCGCCTATCATGCGCCAGTCCAGTCCTTTCCTGCGTTCTTCAGCATATATCCTCAGATAGCTGCAGTTTCCCGCATTGCACACATATGCACTCACTGACGGTTTTGTAATCATGTGCCACATTCTCTTAACAGCACTTGCCTGCGGCTGATTGAGTATATCAAGCATTGTAAGCATTGCTTATCCCCCAGATTATTACTTTGGAAGATAAATATGCTGCCTGCAGGTGCAGTTATGACATAGTAAAAGCCCTCCCGAACGGAACGGGAGGGCGATAAACCGATATGTCAGTTGTTTTTCTGATTGTTCTTTGATAATCCCATGCGACCCTCAGCGGTGCGGACGAGGTTAAGAAGCGAAACAGAATACATAGGATATCTGCCGGTAAGCATTTCATCGTTGAGTTCAAGTGCGTCGGGATTCTCAAGCCCCTTCTGCCCGTCAATCGAGCGACCGGAAGCGATACACTCAAGTCGGGATTCGGTTATCTCAAGGGCAGAAGTGGAAATGCCGCGAGCCATAAAATCCTGAACCGCAAAGAAGCTCCTGGCATTCTTGGGATTGCCAAGATAAACAAGACGGAACACCTTGTACACGGCAATCATCAGATAGGCCGAAGCCTCATTTGTCAGCGCCTTGCAGTCAGCGCGCTGAAGAAGGTCGAAGAGTATGTTGAGCGAATTGGCTATGAGCTTTTTGTTCAGTATGGGAACAGCCGAACCTCTTGAACGCTTGTCAAGGCTGTTGCTGTCAGGATCCGGCATATCCTCAACCGTAAGCTGAGCGCCGTTTCTGTCTGCGGTGCGACCGAGAAGATAGTCGCAGGAGACTCCGTAAAAATCGGCAGTCCGGCACAGAAAATCCAGACCGCACTCTCTGATTCCCCGCTCATAATGGGACAGCAGTGCCTGTGATATTCCTAATTCTTTTGCAGCTTCTTTCTGTGTAAGCTTGCGCTCGGTGCGCAAAAGTGTTATAATGCGCGGAAAGCTGTCATGCACGAGCTGTACCCTCCTTTTGCTGAAATTCTTATAGAGAAAACAAACCGCGGTTTTTAGCCGCGTACGTGCGATATTATATCATAAACTGCCTGTTATTTCAATAAAATATGCTACAATTTGTCGATAGAGAGGATATTTATGAAATCTTACCAAATTCACCTTATTCGTCATGGATTAACTGACGGTAATGTTAAAGGAAAATACATCGGAAGCACCGATCTTTCGCGCTCTGATGAGGGAAAAAATGCAATTATACAGC
This sequence comes from Acutalibacteraceae bacterium, assembly GCA_045604745.1. GTDB lineage: Bacteria > Bacillota > Clostridia > Oscillospirales > Acutalibacteraceae > SIG598. The sequence continues at coordinate 6,379 of JAZUOR010000233.1, forward strand.
TTTGCGAAAATTATGAGTACCCCG
>JAZUOR010000234.1:0-6575 GCA_045604745.1 Acutalibacteraceae bacterium
TTCCTAAGACGCTTGGCCTCCGACTTCATGGAGGAAGCCGCCATGGCCGACCGTGTGGTGGTCATGCACCGGGGAAAGATTCTCACTCAAGGAACTCCGGCAGAGGTTTTTTCGCAGATCGACCTGCTGCGGAGCAACGGCCTTGATGTCCCCCAGCCGGTGGAACTGGCGGAACTTCTGCGTGCGAAGGGATTCGATATTCCCGCGGGAATCCTCACCCCGGAGCAGTGTGCCGCCGCCATCGCCAAACTGGCAGAGAAAAAAACGGAGAGGAATTGTGGCGCTGAATCGCCGATCTCCTCCGGAACAGACCGCGACGGAAGGACAAATCCGTTTCCGGAGCGCAAAAACTGCGCTGAGTAGTACGAAATGACAAATTACACCGCATAATAAACTTGCGCTTATTTATTTTTCCCTCTTCCATTTTTGCCCAAGTCGTGAGATAATAATATAATGGAAAAATCCGAGATTACGCCGAAAGGATGAGATATATGCAAATGGATCTTACCAGCATCCCCGTACGAGTAAAGGAGTTGCGGGAGATTCTCGAGATCGAACCCAAGGAAATGGCTGACAAACTGGGAGTCACCCTCATCAATTACCTTGCCTACGAATCGGGCGAACAGGACATTCCCATCAGCACCCTTTACGAGATTGCCGCCATCCTCGGCGTGGACTTCACCACCCTGCTTACCGGCCGCACTCCCAAAATGAACACCTATACCGTCACCCACAAGGATCAGGGTGCCAAGGTGGAGCGTTATCCCGGCTACGATTACACCAGTCTCTGCTACAACTTCAAGGGCAGAGAGATGGAGCCGATGCTGGTGCATCTTTCTCCTGAGGAGGAGCGTCCGTCGCTTGTGTCCCACAGCGGACAGGAATTCAACTTCTGCGTTTCGGGCAAGGTCTGCGTCACCATCGGCAAAAAGGACATCGTTCTCGAAGCCGGTGACTGCGTTTACTTCGATCCCATGATTCCCCACGGACAGGCCGCCGTGGACGGAGAGGCCACTTTCCTGACAGTCATCAAGGAGTAATAATTTTACGGCGAAAAACGCCTGAGTATACGGGAGCAAGATTATTATGGATCATATAATTAAAAAATACTGTCCTCGCATTGATTTTGAATCCTATGAGGACTTCTGCAGTGGCTTTGAGATCAACACGCCGGAGCTTTTCAACTTCGGCTATGATGTTGTTGATGAGTGGGCCCGCGTGGAACCGGACAAGCTGGCTCTGGTCTGGACCAACGACGCGGGCGACATGAAACGCTATACCTTTGCCGATGTCAAGCGTCACAGCGACCAGGCAGCCAACTTCTTCCGCTCCTACGGTCTTGGCAAGGGCGACGTTGTCATGCTCATCCTTCGCCAGCGACCTGAGGTGTGGTTCTCAATGGTCGGTCTGCACAAGCTGGGAGCGGTGTGCATTCCCGCGTCCTTCCAGCTCACTCCCCATGATATAGTCTACCGGTGCAACGCCGCATCGGTCAAAATGCTCATCTCGGTTTCCGAGGACGGACTGCTGGATTACATCCGTGAGGCTGCACCGGAGTGCACCACTCTGAAACACATCTGTACCCTTGGAGAACCCCATACCGATGAGGGCTTCATAGATTACGGTACCGAGCTGTACGCCCAGAGTGATGTTTTTGAACGTCCCACCGGCGATCAGGCGGTAACCAACGACGACATGATGCTGCTTTATTTTTCCAGCGGCACCACCGGTATGCCCAAAATGGTCTGGCACGACTTTGCTTTCCCTCTTGGACATATCGCCACTGCGCGCTACTGGCAGTGTGTACAGGAAAATACCATACACATGACCCAGACCGACTCCGGTTGGGCAAAATTCGCATGGGGCAAGATTTACGGCCAGTGGATCTGCGGCGCAGCTATCGGTGCATATGACACCATGAAGTTCAAATCGAAGGATATGCTGGACGCCATTGAACGGATCCATCCCACCACCTTCTGTGCCCCGGCCACCATCTACCGCGTCATGATCAAGGATGATCTTTCCGGCGTTGACCTGAGCTATATCAAGCATGCCTCGGTTGCCGGAGAGCCGCTCAACCCTGAGGTGTACAACAGATTCCAGGAGCTTACCGGCCTTGAGCTGCGCGAGGGCTTTGGTCAGACCGAGACCCCTGTGCTTTTTGCCAACTTCCCGTTCTTCGACGTGCGTCCCGGCTCAATGGGCAAGCCCAATCCTTACTTTGATATTCAGCTTATAGATGCCAACGGCAATCCCTGCGAGGACGGCGATGAGGGCGTTATCTGCATCTGCAATGTGGGTGACCATGGCCCCTCCGGTCTGTTCCGCGGATACTATCTGGACGAAGAGGTGACCCGCAAGGCCTGGCACGACGGTCGCTACAGCACCGGTGACATGGCATGGCGCGATGCTGACGGCTACTACTGGTTCGTCGGCCGTAATGATGATGTTATCAAGTGCTCCGGATACCGCATCGGACCCTTTGAGGTGGAAAGTGCCCTTATGGAGCATCCCAGCGTGCTGGAATGCGCCGTGACCGCTGCTCCGGACCCCGTTCGCGGTCAGGTGGTCAAGGCTACCATTGTGCTGGTCAAAGGCTATGAACCCTCCGATGAGCTCATCAAAGAGCTGCAGAATCACGTCAAGCACGCTACCGCCCCCTATAAATACCCGCGCATTGTCCAGTTCGTCAGCGAACTGCCCAAGACCTCCAGCGGCAAGATACAGCGCAACGTCATCAGAAATGCCGACGTTCAGTATCGCCACAGCGGAGACAAGTAATCGAAATTATGTTAATTATCCCCTTGCGAAATATGCACCTGTTTGTTATAATCGGATAGTAACTCGCATAACAGGGGAATAAATGAGGTTGCAATGAGAGTAATCACCGGAGAAGCCAAAGGCCGTCGGCTCAGAACGCTTAACGGGGACGATGTCCGTCCCACAGCCGAACGGGTCAAGGAGGCACTGTTCAGCATCATTCAGTTTGATATCGAGGGCCGCAATGTACTCGACCTGTTTGCAGGAAGCGGACAGTTGGGTATTGAAGCCATCAGCCGCGGTGCGCGCAGATGTGTTTTTGTGGATTCATCCCGTCAGGCGATAAACATCGTGCGGGAAAACCTTGAGCATTGCGGTCTGTCCGACCGGGCAAGGGTGCTTCAGAGCGAGGCTACGGCATATCTTGCCGGCTGTGGCGAGAAGTTCGATATCGCTCTGCTGGATCCTCCTTACTATGCAGGGCTGCTGGAAAAGGTGCTGCCCGCTCTTTCGGGCAAGATGAATGTGGGCGGAGTCATTATCTGTGAAACCGCCTCGGACATCACCCTTCCTGAAGAGGCCGGTGATTTCACCAAACGACGCGAATACCGCTACGGGCGCATAGTGCTTACGCTCTATCGCCACAGCAGTATAGAAACTGACTGACGGGAGGGAAGGTTATGATAGCCATTTGCCCCGGCAGCTTTGATCCTGTCACTGTAGGACACGTTGACATCATCACCCGTGCCGCCAATATCTTTGACAAGGTTTATGTGGCGGTGCTGCACAATCCCAAGAAACATCCGGCCTTTACCGAGGAGGAGCGTGTGAACATGCTCCGCACAGCCACCTCAGCCATGAGCAACGTAGAGGTGGAGAGTTGGGGAGGCCTGCTGACCGATTACGCCGCGAGCAAAGGGGCCGGCGTTATCGTCAAGGGACTTCGTGCGGTGTCCGACTATGAATATGAATTCCAGATGGCGCTGGCAAACCGCAGTCTGCGCCCCGAAATTGAAACGGTGTTTCTGACCACCAGCTCGGAGAACATGTTCCTGTCCTCCAGCGTGGTAAAGCAGATCGCCAGCTTTGGCGGAGATATTTCCGGATTTGTTCCCGCCGAGCTGCGCGAAGTAATAAGTGAGAGATTAATGGAGCAAAGGAGTGACCAGAATGGTAAGCATTGAAGAACTGCTTGATGAAATGGACGCATTGCTGGACAAATCAAAGGCTGTCCCCTTCGCCAGCGGAAAGGCAATGGTAAACGCTGACCGTCTGCGCGAACTGATCGACGATATCCGTCTCCACATGCCTCAGGAGATCAGACAGGCACGCGCTATCGTTATGGAGCGCAACGACATTATTGCCAATGCCCGCAAAGAAGCGGAGAGCATCACCCGAAAGGCTGAGGAGCGCGCCCGCACTATGGTGGACAAGGAGGAGGTCGTGCGTCGGGCGACTATTCAGTCCAACGAGCAGATCACTCAGGCTCAGTCCAAGGCTCGTGAGATCCGCAGAGGAGCCACAGACTATGCTGAAGACATTATGCGTACCACCGAAGAGGTCATCAGCCAGAAGCTCAACGAGTTGCGTCAGGCTCGCCAGAACCTCCGTTCCGCAGTGCGCAGCGAGAGCAACAATGCCGCCGGCGGAAACACAAAGCCTGCGGCCGACATTCCTCTGGAGGATGACGACGAGGAATAATCCTAAACCGCAAAACAACATAAGAAGCAAAGCCCTCCGGCCGATTGAGCCGGAGGGCTTTTATCTTTGAATAAGTGTGAGAATATGTGAAAATCAATGAAACCGGATGCTTCCTGTACAGGTTTTGGTTCGGCAGATAGCGACAAGCTGACGGCTGGGCAGAAAAGTTTCGGTCTTGATGAAATTCGCAGACAGAATGCCCGCATAACTTTTTAGCATGCAATTGACATCAGATATCGATGGTATTATAATTAGACTATAATTGTGCGGTGTACAGTAAATTTATTGTGCTATTTTACCGCGCGGTTGTTTGATCTCCCTAATCAAATGATGCTGTAGCCTTTTGCCTTGCGAAAAGAAATACATAAAGATGCAGATTCCGCGTCTGACGCCTTGGAGCATTCGATAAAAAGAGACAAATATCCATTAGTTCGTATGCCGACCCGATTAACTCGAATATATTCGAAAAGGAATGATTATATGATTTTTTATACCGAAAAAAGGAGAATTCTGTCCCTGGCGGCTGCAAGTATCCTGATAACTGGCATTTTGTTCTCCGGAACAACAAATGTACTTGCGGCAAGTGAGCCGGCGGCACCTGAAGAACCGAGCGGCAGATACGCCATGGGTTACATCCCTGACGGTATTGCCATCGACGTCCCTGAGTATTATGACAATGGTGAGGGGCTGTTATATGCACCGACTCTGCCGGAGAAATATGACCTGCGCGATCTGGGATACGTCACATCGGTAAAGGATCAGAACCCGTACGGTGTATGCTGGGCTTTTTCCACTCTGGCATGTATGGAATCGAATCTTATCATGAACGGCTATGCGGACAGCAGTGTTGACCTTTCTGAAAAGCATCTGGCATACTTCTCTTTTGCCAACGCAGCGGACAAGCTCGGCAATACGGCAGGAGATTATACCGAGATCAGAACAAACAGCGATTACATGAACATAGGTGGCAACTCCTGGCATGCGATGAATACCCTTGCCAACTGGGAGGGTGCTGTGAGCGAGAGTGTTATGCCTTATGAGGATTTCGACCGGACTTACAACGCAGATGAGGCATATAAAAACAATATCTATCACCTTAAAGAAACCTGCATGGTGCCCTCTGCAAGCAGGGAATATATCAAGCAGATGATTATGGAGATGGGTGTGGGCGAAACCGGAATATATTTTTCGGAAGCATACATCAACGCGATTACAGGCGCCTACTGCACAAAGAATGCAAATGCGCAGAACCATTCGGTCGCAATTGTCGGCTGGGACGACAACTACAGCAAAGATAATTTTTCGAGCCTGTGCAGGCCTTCCTCGGATGGTGCTTGGCTGATCAAGAACAGCTGGGGAAGCTACTGGGAGTACGGCAGCGAAGGATATTTCTGGCTTTCTTACGAAGATGCTTCCTTCAATCTGTCCGACAATGAAGTTGTTTTTTACAAGGCGGCTCCGGCAGGTGACGACCACAACATATACCAGTACGACGGTTCGTCTGTATTTATGATGCTGACTCTGCCTTCCGGTGTGTCAGTTGCCAATATTTACACTGCCGCTGATGATGAATATCTCAAGGAAGTATCTTTCTATACAATGCAGAGCAACGTCAGTTACAGTGTGCAGATATACACCGACGTGAACGACGGTCCGACAGACGGTACTGCAGCACTTTTTGCTCCGGTTACCGGAGTAGTTCCTGCTGCCGGCTATCACACCATCGAGCTGCCAAATCCGGTTCCGCTTGACAAGGGAGAGGTTTTTTCAATCGAAGTTACGCTGTCCACGAGTGATGGAACGGATATACAGACAGCGATGGATATGTCATATTCAAGCGCAACATTCAACTTTGTAAGTGCATGCGCAGAGGGGCAGAGCTATTGCAGCGTTCCCGGCGAAGACTGGACGGATCTGGCCTCCGTATCTGCTGTGGCAAAGGTAAAAGGAGTGACTTCGGTCAGACCGATATACGGCGATGTCAATGACGACGGCACGGTCGAGCTGATTGACGTTACCGTTCTGCGGCGCTATCTTGCCGGAGACACGTCCTATGCCATAGACCGGCTCAACTCCGATGTGAACTGTGACGGTGAGGTTGATTCGGCAGACGT
>JAZUOR010000235.1:0-9956 GCA_045604745.1 Acutalibacteraceae bacterium
ACACCTATGTTGACGACGGGTACAGCGGCACCACCTTTGACCGTCCCGATTTTCAGCGAATGATCGCTGACATCGAGGCAAAGAAAGTCAACATGGTCATCACCAAGGATCTGTCCCGTCTGGGGCGTGATTATATCATGACCGGGCATTACATGGAGCGGTATTTCCCCGAAAAGCAGGTACGGTACATTTCTCTGCTGGACGGCATCGACACGGGCGTGGAGTCAAGTGCCAACGACATCACCCCGTTCCGAGCCATCATGAACGATATGTACGCCAAGGACATTTCCAAAAAGATAAAGAGCGTCAAGCGCGACAAGCAGCGCAAGGGACAATTCATCGGAGGAAAACCTGCCTACGGCTACAAAATGCACCCCTCGGAAAAGAACCGGATCGTGATTGACGACGAGGCTGCCGACGTTGTTCGGCGCATCTTCGCCATGGCGGTGGGCGGCATGAGCTGCCGCAGTATAGCCTCGGCGCTGAATAATGACGGTATACCCTCCCCCGCCGCCTACGCCGGTCTGACCGTTGCCGCACCGGGGCCTTACACCGGCAAATGGAGCAGCGAGCGCATATCCGGTATTCTGCAGAACGAGACCTATATCGGAAGCATGGTACAGGGTCGGCAGGTCAAGGTCAGCTACAAATCCAAAAAATGCATCAAGCAGCCCAAAGAAAACTGGGTGGTGGTGCAGAACACACACGAACCGCTGGTGGATACCGAGACCTTTCGAAAGGTCAGGATGCTGCTGCAAAGCCGCAGACACACCCGAAGCCGCACATACGATTTTCTGCTGAAGGGGCTGATATTTTGTCACGAATGCGGATACCCTATGGCGGTCATAAACAGGAAGAACGCCGCGGGCGAGGATGTGCTGTATTTCGTGTGCCGCACCTATCTGCGGTTTACAAAAGCCGGGGTGTGCACCTGCCATTCCATCCGGGAGCAGACGGTTACTGAGGCCGTGCAGGAAAAGGTGCGCGAGGTCTGCGCGGAATATCTGAATCCGCAGGAGCTGTATCTCGACGCAAAGGAGGCAGTAGAACAGGCATCGAAATGCAATCACCTTTCCTGCGAAATATCTGAGTTGCAGGGAAAACTTGGTACGTTTACGGCTCACCTTGACCGAATGTATGCTGACCGGCTCAACGGTATCCTTTCCGAGGAGGATTTCGAGCGAATTTACAACCGCACAAAGCAGGAACGCTCTTTGCTCGAAGAACGACTTCAGGAACTGGAAGGACTAAAAAAGAGTCCCGCAGCTTTTGAGGACAGGGCCAAAGAACTGGTAAAGCGGTATATGGATTCGGCCTTTGCCAGCCGCGAGCTGCTGGTCAGTCTGATAGAACGCATCGAGCTGACCGAAAACAAGGAGATCATCATCCGCTTCCGTTTCCGGGAACTTGAGCAGCCGACGGTGCAACGATAAACATGTTATCTGTCGGGGAACACAAAGTTTGGATCAAACCTTTTCAAAGGTTTGCGGTTTCCAAAGTCAGAGCCTTTGGGCGTTCTCCGCAGAGAACGCAATACTCATCGACAAAATACGGCGCGACCGCGTGCCGGCCGCAGGAGGGTAGCCAATAACAGTCCGGTGGACTGTTTTGGCGCAGGGAACCCTCGGCGGTGGTTCCCTGATCGCCCCTTAGGGCGATTACTATTCAAGTTCGATGCTGTAATGAATCAAATCGCTCAACATCAACGAAAAAAGCAGCACACCTTCAAGTTTTTCGCCATTTCGCATGGCTGTTTTTTCAGCCATAACCGCTTACAATAGTGCGGGTGCTATGTATCGCGCATTGAAAAAAAGGCGCTTGAAGAGCTGCGTGAGCGGTTCGGATAGGCATAAAAAACATCAGCCGGACGTTATTTCGCGCCCGGCTGCATTATTATTCAATTGTATCTGATTCCCATTCTTCCTCACAGTCTTCTTCATCTTCAATACTGCAGTCCTGCGGAGCAAATTTCTCAATGCTGTCCCGGAAGCGGACATAGCAGTATGAGACAATGCTGCGGTTCGCGTACCAGTATGCCATGAACAATCCGGTGATTAAAAACAGGACGGCAGCAAAGACCATAACAAGAATCTCCGAAGCAGACTCCAGATCTACATAGAACCAATCAAATATGTCTCCCACACTTTCAATTAGTCTCAGCAGCACTGCCGCCATTGGTATAGCCATAACGATCCCGCACACTCTGCCCGCTATCTTTGCGGCATCCTTTCTGTCCCAGAAATCTTTGCTTTCTGCTCTGTATCTGCCTGATTTCACGCCTTCGATGAGCCTTGCAAACATGAATATATTTCCAAGCACCCCGGAGAGAAAAAGCACCACCGCCGACACTGTCGCCGCAGCTGAGATATATTCACTGTACAGGCTTTCAAGAACCATCAGGGTCACATTCGCCCACATCACAACCCGCGTGCATTCCATCCCCAGAAGCTCTGCCGAAGCCGCAAGCCGCGGATACTTGCTTCTCAGTGCTTTTACGCTGAACACCACGCTCAGCAGCAAAAGCATCAGCAACGCTGCCAGTGCCGACGAGAAAACCTTGTGCACCGGCGCATATTCCCCGCCAAAACCATGGTTTCTTACCATCAGACCAAACAGAAGCATAAAGCCTGAAGCTATTGTCAGTCCCCACAGAAAGCTTGTACCGGGGAATCTGCGTTCATACAGCGGTCGGGCGGCTATCCTGTAGAAATTTTCCTGCGGCACAAAGTCAAGAGAATTGCTCAGCATTTCTAACCTCCTTATCAGAACACGGCGCAGAGAATCTCCGCGCCGTGTGTGCTTTTATACTGTTTTCCTGACGGTCATTTTCACCGTGTTGATTGATGGTACGCCGCCGATATCTATCTTGTAGCGAACTGTGAGCATGCCGCCGTCGGCAGTCAGATTATCCTCAACCAGCTCAGCGGTGTAATCCAGCATGAACACACCGTAGGGCAGCTCATAGGTCTGGCTGAAGCTCTGACCTACACGCAGCTTGAGATTGAGCGCTGCGTTTCCCTCACGGATGATATCCACGCCCTCGGCAGTTGACACCACGCGGGTGTGCATGACCGCACCCTCGTCGCTGTACTCATCATAGCGGATAAGCCGGCGTTCGGGAGTAAAGCGGAACTGAGCCGGACAGCTGACGGTCATTCCGTCTTCGCCGTCCTCGGTAGCAAAGGTGGAAGCCACCTCAACAACATATCCCATTTTTTTACTGAGCCTTTCCGTTCATGCGCTCCACCGCAAGAGTGAGCAGGCGATCCACCAGAGTGGTGTTGTCGATGCCGTCAAAGGCCATCAGCTTGGGGTACATGCTGATTGGAGTGAAGCCGGGAAGTGTGTTGGGCTCATTGAGCATGACCTCGCCGTCGCTTCTGCGCACAAAGAAGTCCATTCTGGTCATACCGGAGCAGCCGAGGATGCGATAGGCCTTGTGGGCACGCTCCTTGATGATGGCAACGGTCTCGTCGCTCAGGCGGGCGGGGATGTGCAGCTCGGACTCGGCATTGTTGTATTTTGCATCGTAATCGTACCATTCTGCGGCAGGAACGATCTCACCGACTGTGGACACGGTGATCTCACCGTCGCTGTTGCCCAGAACGGCAGTCTCCACCTCTGCACCGTCAACGCCCTCCTCAATGACGATTTTGGAGTCGTTGGCGGCAGCAAGCTCGATGGCGGCACGCAGGTCTTCCCTGCTCTTGCACTTGCTGATGCCCACGGAAGAACCGGCATTTGCAGGCTTGACAAAGCAGGGATAGCCCAGTTCGGTGTCGATGCGGTCAATATAAAGCTGTGCGTTCTCCGCCCAGTCAGCTGCAGTGAACCAGATGAATTTTGCCTGAGGAATGCCGCCAAACTCAAGGAGAGTGTTGGTCAGCGCCTTATCCATACACACAGCGGATGAAGCACAGTCGCAGCCCACATAGGGAATGCCGGCAAGTTCAAGAAGTCCCTGCATGGTGCCGTCCTCGCCGTTTTTGCCGTGGAGCACGGGGAAAACCACATCAAGATAGATGGTCTCTACTCCGCTTTCACGCATGACCAGCAGGCCGTGGGTGGCGGCATCGGGAGAGATGACTGCCGGGGTTATTTTGCCGGACTTCTCCCAGCTGCCGTCGGCAAGCAGGGAAACATCGCCCTCGTAGAGATACCAGCGGCCGTCTTTGGTGATGCCCACCATGACGGTGTTGTACTTATCGGCGGGGACGTTATTTATTGCCATTGTTGCCGAGGTGCGGGACACCTCATGCTCGGATGATTTTCCGCCGAACAGAACGGCAACGGTCTTTTTGTTGCTCATAGCAGTATTTTCTCCTTTGTCAGTTGTTGCGGTACTTTCTGCATTCCTGCGCTGCTTTGCCTTTTCCGCCTCTTCGCGCTTGATGGCCTCTATCTCTTCGCGGGTACGCAGCAGACACTTGTGCTGCATGCCCTCGTATTTGAGCTTGAACTGGTGGCGGCCGACATACTCCACCTCACACTTCGGGCAGCGGTATTCCACCGTAAAACCTCTGTTGCGGGAGTTTATATTTCCGATGCGTCTCATTCTGGAATTGCATTCCGGACAGCGCTGACGGAACAGGTTGCGGTCGATGAGCGGATTCTTGATGTCGGAAATTATGACCGTCTTGAAGGTTATGCGCCGGATGAACTCCTCGTCCACCCTGCTGCTGAGCTCGTCAAAGAGCTCCTGCTTCCAAGCCCTGCGCAGGCATTCAGCCGAAACAAGGCTGTCGTCCAGCGCACGGTGCATTTCCATGTCTCCGAATTCGATATCCAGCATTTCAGCCACAGCACTGAGCCCCGGCTGCTTTGAGCTGTCGATGCCCAGCGAGCGCTGGCAGATGGCCTGTGCGTCGCAATAATTATGTATGGAGTTTATACCGTTCTTTATGCCCAGCTGCTCGAAATTTTCCAGCAGGACGAGAATGTCGCCGTTGCCCCATGTGAGCACGCAGTTTTCCTCGTCCCCCAGCCAGTTCTGAAAATCGCGGTAGGTTTCCCTGAAGCGGCGGGCATTGCGCACCTCATCGTTGGAAATGTGGGTCAGACGTTTGACTCTGCCGGTCAGCTTCTTGTGTATCTTGGGCTGAACCAGTGCCTGAAAGGTATCCACCGTGTTCAGCTGTTCGTCAAGGCGCACCGCGCCGATCTCTATTATTTCATTGAAATAGCCGCCTGTTTTGTACAGCGGCGCGCCATTCCACTCAAGGTCGATGATTATGTACTTCATAGCGTTCGGCCGGATGGTGCAAGGGTCATTCCGGCTCCTCCGTATGTATATTTTGCGTCGGGTGTGCCCGTCGCTCACAAATGTGTATTATAACATATCATCAAGGGATTGCAAAGACGTTTTTTATTAATTATCCAAAATATGTGCACGCTTTTTGTTGCCCGTGAGCACAGCATGTGATACAATTACAGAAAAACGCAAGGAGCCGCTCATGAAACCGAAAGATTACATAGTCTCAAAAATCGAAGGCGAATATGCTTATCTGCACGATCTGTCCGAAGCCTGCGACGAGGATATCTTCATCGCCCTTGCTCTGCTGCCGCCGGGCGCGGACATAGGCGTGAAGCTGCACTACGAGATGTTTGAATACACAATTACCGAATAACCGATTTTCCCGAACGCAAAAAGCGGTCCCGATGAAATCGGCGATGGTCTTAAAGCAGCTGGAACAAGGTGAGAAAATGAGAGAGCTTGTCGAAGATAACATATATGAGCTACTTGCTAAAAAGTATGATGAATTACTCCTTGATTACGTTTTACTGTCTTTTGACGAAGAATACCAAGGGGTGGAATCTCACAAAAAAGCTGTCATCGAAGCAATAGCCATCCTTAACATGAGAGTACGAGTAGGAAACAATTTGAAACATCCGTATTTTTATGTAGATGAGGATAAAATGCATTGTAAAAGATATAGAGTAGAAGATTTCTTTTGCGATAGTAATAGCAGTTGGAAAATATTGGGAAATACAAGAGTTCGTACTACACCCGAACACATGACTTACTGGTGGGCATTCTTTGAACCGCCGTATGGGGTGCCCTATTCAAAAGAAGATTTTCATAAGATTAACCACGCCCTTTTCCCAGTTCAATTCAGAAATGAGATGGAGATTTTCAGTTGGAACGATGATTTCTCAAATTATTTTGACGATGGAAAAGAATGGTGGGGTACTGCAATGTGGAGTGTTTACGATAAATGTATGAACCGTTTTGCAATTATTGGAGCTTCATTAACTGATTGATCCCAATTTGTCTGAGTGACGGTAACAGCCGCCTCCGCGCCGGAGCGTCTGCACTATCTCTCCGCGATAGCGGGGTCAAAAACGCTTGATTTACCTCTATTGCAGGAGTATAATTCAGGTGAGATAAAGAAAAAGCAGCAGAGGTAAATCTTTTACTCTTATGCAATCACCGGAATAAAGATGGATTTACATATCGAAAAACAGGACAGGAGATTTTGAATATGAAAAAAGCTTTTAACTACTGTATCTTTTTTATGCTGGCTCTTCTGGGGACTTTATCAGGAAGAGTCATTCATGTTTACACAGACTACAAAGCAAATCCGTGGAAGTATACACCACCATATGAAACCTGTCAGGAAGAATTGCAGCTGGATTTTATTATTTTCGGTTCAGCAATTATCCTTTGCATTATTGCGATGATAGTATTAAAGGCAATCATCAAGAAGAGAGAAAAACAAGACTCACAGGAAGAAAAAGGCGAATAAGCACATGAATCTTCGTAGGCAGAGATTCCCGAAAGCAAAGAAAAGCTGAGCGAAAAGGCAAGAGCTTTCCGTTCGGCATAACTATCTGCGGCATAAATTATATGAAAATCCGGCCTGTTGACGAATAACAGGCCGGATTAACTGTTTTGTGACTACATCACTTGCAAATGTGTTCCTAATCTATACGGATGATTTCACGGGCCGCTTCACTCAAAGGGGTAGAACACACCGTCAAGCCTGATGCCGGCAACCGTGCTGACATCAATGGGGTCAGCAAAGGAAGTTGAGGCAATTATGCAGTTGTCCTCACCTCTGCTGGCGTTGCCGTCACAGAGCATCCACACACCGTTAGTAAAGTGGTCGTCGTCTCTCAGCAGGTCGACGCGTGTTCCATCCCTGAAGTACAGGTACAGCTCGTCAATCTGCTCTTCGGCTATTTTGCGGGAATAGTGCCAGCCGTCTTTCTCGCCGCTGTCGAAGATGCCAAGATCAGTGCCATATATGACCAGAGAGAGGGGCGACAATTCTGCATTGGCGGGCAGGTAAAGCTTTTCCGATGCCGCAGACGGGTCAAGTTCGTAGCTGCAGAACTCCACCTGAGCAGAAGCATCCAGCATAATTGTTTTCTCACCGCCGGGCATGAGGTAGCTCAGTTCGATGTTTTCTGAAGCCCAACCGATACGGTCGGCTTCCATGATGACAACAAAGAAGCGTTCACTCTCGGAGCGGTATTCCTCGATCTCTCTGGCTCCATGGCTCCAATTGACACCGTACATCCATGTGTTGTCGTCGAAATCGGGCGAAGCCATAAATCCGTACTCAACGTATTGCATTTCGTCATCCTCAAGACTGTATGGCTTGAGCTCTGCGAGCCATTGCTGACCCTGTTCGTCCAGCGCATGATAACGCACCACCATGCGAATGGTCATTCCGTCACTCAGTATTTCCTCGACGGTCATTCCCACATGACTGTCAGCGTCATCATAGGCATCGGTTACAACCGTTTCACCTACTATTGCATCCTTTGCAAACAGGCCGGTGAACAGCTCTCCGATATTCTCAGCAAAGGCGGTCATACAGAACAAACAGCACAGCGCCGCAGCTACTGCTGTCACTCGCAGCCATTTTGTATTTCCGCGCACCGGAGCTGTACGCTCCTTTATCACGGACAGCATACGGGCCTTCTGTTCATTCGTCGGGGTTATACTGTTCATTGCATTTTTCAGGTCATTATTCATCTTCGATACCTCCTAATAGCTCTTTAAGCTGCTTTCTTGCGCGAAACATATGAGAACGCACCGTAGAGTGCTTCTGTCCGCTGAGACGGGCAATCTCCGCAAGTGAATAGCCCTCGCAGCAGTGCATATATACCACCTGCTTATACTCATCAGGCAAAGACATGACCAGCTCCAGCACTTCGCCATGGTTTTCATCGCAAATGCTCTGTTCAGGCAGTCTGTCTGTATCAGCCAGCGGATGCCGCCTGCGCCATCTGAGCTGGCTCTTGCAGTAATTACAGGCGGTGACGATCAGCCATCCCCGCTCATCGCTTTCGGAAGCAAAGTGCGGTCGTTTGCGCATCAGTCGCACAAATACCTCCTGTACCGCGTCCTCGCAATCGGCAGCGTTGCCAAGATAGGTATAGCACACCCGATACACTGTATCCGCGTATTGTTCAAACATGCGCTCAAGCACCTGTTCGGTCATGTGCGTCACCTCTTTTTTGCAGATTTGAAAGGCCTCTCACACATAAAACGTCTGTGGCCGGCAAAGTGTTGCAGCATATGAAAAAAATCGCCCGGCAGGTATCACTTCTGCCGGGCCGGAATAACTACAGCAATGTTATAAGCAATCCAAGAACAAGCATATGAACCGGATAAAAAAGGTAGTAGGTGTATCTGATAGCGGTGTTGTAAGGACCTTGTTTGCCTCTGTACAGCCAGAGCAGCGGCAGCGCCAGCAGAGCCAGCGTCTGCTTATGCATTTCAATCTCAAGTCCGAACAGATCAAACGATATGACCAGCCCCTTAATCATCTCGTCGTTGATGTAGTACATAGCTGCAAACTGAATAAGTGCCTTGAAAATGCTAACCGCAGGAGTGTCGGTCTCTTTCCTGCGTGTGAAATAGAACAGCGCCGACATCAGTATGCCGTAGCCGTAATAATCCACAAAGGTAATGAACCCCAGAACATAGAACCCTGCCGTGACGATGATGTAAAGAAGTATCCTTGCTGCAAGGTGCTTTCTCTGACTTATTTTTTCGTATATACACATAAGCAGAATGCTCAGCAGATAGCTCCACAGTACGTTCTGGTGTATGGGATTGAATACCCGGCGTACGGTCATGAGGTTGAACGGTATCTCGGTCAACAGCGCAAACCCAAGCATACGTATGGCATATTTCCTGCGGCTGCCTGTATAGTGGAAGCCGTCCACCAGCAGGAAGGCAAAAATTGGAAACGCCAGCCTGCCGATATAGCTCAGCCATTCATATTGTATAAGGAATGTACCCCACAGGTGGTCGCACAGCATACATGCCATGGCGATGATGTGCAGGGCAAAGGAGGTAATCTCAAAGCGGCGTTCAGTTCTGATGGTATTCTGTTGGTTCATGATTTTTCTCCTGCTGCAATTATCAATGTATCACTATAACGTAATGCTATTTGTTTGATAGAAAGCTTTGGATATTCCTGTTTTTATAATAGTATAAAACCTTGCCGGATGCAAGAAAAAGCAGCTCCCGCAGCGGATACTCCGCGGAAGCTGCTTTGTGTTTAATAAAATTTACTGAGCCATACCGAGCTCAAGAGCCTTGAGGTTGCTCTCGATCATGGCAGCCTTCTTGGGAGGAACGCACTTCCTGACGGCCTCGGTGAGGGCATCGGGAGTGCAGAAGCCGGTCTCCTTGAAGAGCTTGCCCACGAGAATGATGTTGGCAAGACCCTTCAGACCGTTTTCCTCAGCCAGTCTGGTTGCGGGCACATAGAAGACGTTGATGTCGGTGCGGTCGGTTTTCTTGTCAATGAGACTGCTGTCAACGAGGACAACTCCGCCGGGAGCGACACTGTCAATGAACTTGTCGTAGGAGGGCAGATTCATTGCCACAAAGCCGTTGGGCTCAGTGACCAGCGGAGAGCCGATGGCGTTCTCGCTCAGGCAGATGCTGCAGTTGGCGGTGCCGCCGCGCATCTCGGGGCCGTAGCTGGGCA
>JAZUOR010000236.1:0-2107 GCA_045604745.1 Acutalibacteraceae bacterium
GCCCGCTTGGCCTCCGACTTCGTGCCGCCGGTATACTTCTTCCGGTAAGCAGTCTGCCGTCTGCGTACGGCATTGGCACAATGGGGCGCAAGGCTTACGAGTTTGTCGATTTTCTCAGGTCAGCCGGTCAGCGCTACTGGCAGGTTCTGCCGGTCGGCCCGACCAGCTTCGGTGATTCGCCCTACCAGAGCTTTTCGGCCTTTGCGGGCAATCCCTATTTCATAGACCTTGAGATCCTTTGTGACGAGGGACTGCTGAGCAAGGCTGAACTGAATAAGATACACTGGGGTGCAAAGTCCGACTGTGTGGATTATGCACGCATTTATGCAGTTCGCTTTGAGGTGCTGCGCAAGGCTTTTGCGGCAAGCAGGCATGCCGATGAGCAGACCTATATTGATTTCTGCAGGGAAAACGAGGACTGGCTGCCTGATTACAGCCTGTTTATGGCGGTCAAGAACCGCTTTAACGGCGTTGAATGGCAGAGATGGGACGACGATATCCGTACCCGCCGACCCGAAGCTATGGCAAGGTACAGGGAAGAGCTGAGTGAAGATATCGCTTTCTGGAGCTTCCTGCAGTATAAATTCTTCTGTCAGTGGCGTGCTCTGCGCGATTATGCCCACGAAAACGGCGTCCAGATAATCGGCGATATTCCCATTTACATCGCCATGGACAGTGCCGACGCATGGGCAAATACCGACCAGTTCTGGATGGACGAGGAACGCCGACCGGTCAAGGTGGCGGGAGTTCCGCCCGATTATTTCTGCGAGGATGGTCAGCTGTGGGGCAATCCCCTTTACCGCTGGGATGTCATGCAGGCCGATAATTTCAGATGGTGGCGCAGGAGAATTTCTTTCTCCTCCCAGATTTATGATGTCATCCGCATTGACCATTTTATCGGTATTGTACGCTATTACACTGTCGATGCAGGTGCACCCAATGCCAAAAACGGCGAATGGCTCAAGGGGCCGGGCTATGATCTTCTCAATGCCATCAATGAATCACGCGGCGAAACAAAAATCATTGCCGAGGATCTTGGAGAGGTGTCTCCGGAGGTGCGTGAGGTGCAGATCGGTTCCGGTTATCCCGGCATGAAGGTTTTGCAGTTTGCCTTTGACAGTGATGCGGAAAATATCTTCCTGCCCCATCACCACGGCGAGAATTTTATCGTCTACACCGGTACCCACGATAATGATACCACGGCGGGACTGGTCGCAGCGTCAGATGCCAGACGTCTGGAGAATATGCGCGCATATCTCGGCGTAAAGCGCAGGAAAAAGCTGCCCCAGGCCATCATCCGTGCTGCAATGGCCAGCGTATGCCATACTGCCATTATTCCGATGCAGGACTGGCTGGGTCTGGGAACCGAGGCACGCATCAACATGCCTGCAACACTTGGCGGCAACTGGGAGTGGCGCATGAGCGGCAAGGCGCTCACAAAAAAGCTTGCCGAAAAAATCAAGCAATACACCGTGACATACGGGAGGTAATATAAATATGCTGAAGGATAACTTCGTAACGAATGTAAAAAGCATTCTCAAGACCGAGTTCAACCGCGACAGCCTCAAGGCAGCAACGGTAAAGGAGCTTTACTACGCTGTCAGCCGCGGAGCGGTGACCGCAGCCTACCAGAATGCCCAGCCTGCGAAAGAGAGCAAGCGGGCCTGCTATTTTTCTGCGGAGTACCTGATCGGTCGCCTTATCTACGACAATCTCAACAATCTCGGTCTGTCCGAAGCGGCCGCTGAGCTGCTGGGCAGCGAGGGTATCGACTTTTCTGTTTTTGAGGAGATAGAGGATGCCGCTCTTGGCAACGGCGGTCTCGGTCGTCTGGCTGCATGCTTCCTCGATTCAGCAGCCACCCATTCCATTCCGCTGGATGGCTACGGCATCCGCTATAAGTATGGTTTGTTCCGTCAGTTCATCGAGAACGGATTCCAGAGAGAGGAAGCCGACAACTGGCAGGATTTCGGTGATCCATGGTCCTTCCGCCGCGACGGCGAGGCTGTGACCGTTGAATTCTTCGGCAGCAAGGTAAAAGCCGTACCCTATGACACTCCCGTTATCGGCTTTGGCGGCAAGTGCATCAACACCAAGGCGGATCGTA